>JACNKV010000141.1 GCA_014381855.1 Fidelibacterota bacterium
AAAACGCCCCGGGGTTTCCGGGGCGTTTTATCACGATTGGTCTTATAAATAGACTTAAGCTCGAATTACATACATTTTTATTTCGGGTTGAAGTTCTGCCGTTATTTTAACCGGAATATTATAAACACCTAAAGCCTTAATGGGTTCGTCCAGTACAATAGCATGGCGATCCACGTTCAGTCCTTTATCTTCCAGGGCTTTATGAATGTCCTGAGTTGTAATAGACCCAAAGAGTTTTTCTTCTTCTCCGACCTGAACTTCCAAGGTAAGTTCTGTTTTTGCCAGCTTATCAGCTAACGCTTTCTGTATTTTAAATGAGCGCTCAATCCTTGCCTGTTTTACTCGTTTTTTCTCTTCAGAGACGGCTAAATTTCTTTTGGAGGCACGCAGAGCCATCCCGCGCGGGATAAGATAATTTCTGGCGTATCCCGGCTTAACGGCTACAATATCACCGGCAAGTCCAAGTGTGTCCACATCCTTTAATAAAATGATGTCCATCTCAGCCCTCCTGACTTAAATTAGTAAACGGAAGCAATGCAATGTTCCTTGCACGTTTAATCGCGTGAACCAGTTTACGATGCATTTTTGCACTGGAGCCTGTAATGCGCCGCGGCATGATTTTTCCTTGTTCTGTGATAAAACGTCGAAGCAGTTTTACATCTTTGTAATCAACTTCGGTGATGCCGTTTTCTTTAAAGTAACAATACTTTCTTCGATTTACAAATGCCATAACATCCTCACTCTTTTTCTTCGGTTTGTTCTGTGGGTTCTTCTTCTGTGGTCGGGTCAGCGACAGGCTCTTCAGCAATAACTTCTTCAGCTGATTCTGTATCGGCGGCGACTTCTTCCGTGCTTTCTGCTTCGGTGCTTTCATCCACAATCGGTTCTTCTTCAATGTGGATTTCCGGACGTTCCTCCAGACGAACCGTTTGATGGCGAATCACCGCTTTATTCAAGCGAAGATATTGTTCAAACTCCGGAAGGAAATCTACACGCTCAGATTCAAACTGAAATAGTACGTACGTGCCGTACTTATGTTTTTGAATCGGATATGCAAGACGT
This sequence comes from Fidelibacterota bacterium, assembly GCA_014381855.1. Classification (GTDB taxonomy): domain Bacteria; phylum Fidelibacterota; class Marinisomatia; order Marinisomatales; family JACNKV01; genus JACNKV01. The sequence continues at coordinate 1,063 of JACNKV010000141.1, forward strand.
TTTTTGCCCCACGCATGATGATTGATCACATTCACCTTTTCATTCTCCATAAATCCTCCAACTGTTTTCAGGACACCGTCAAACCGCTCCTGTTCGTAGTTAGGATTTACAATATACAATGTTTCATAGTATCTCATTTTTTCTCCTGTTAAATTATTTTATAAGTGCAATCATTGGAGCAATTACCAATGACACAACTGACATTAATTTTATTAAAATGTTAAGTGATGGACCTGATGTATCTTTGAACGGATCACCCACAGTATCACCAACAACTGATGCTTTATGAGGTTCAGAGCCTTTACTAAATTTTACACCATCCACCGTTACACCTTCTTCAATCATTTTCTTGGCATTATCCCAAGCACCGCCTGCATTAGATTGGAATATTGCCATTAATACCCCACTTACGGTTACACCCGCAAGCAGTCCACCGAGTGTCTCAGCGCCAAAGATAAATCCAACAACTACCGGTGAGAAAATTGCCAACAAACTTGGAAGAGCCATCTCTCTAATTGCAGATTTTGTAGAGATTTCTACACATTTTCCATATTCGGCTTTACCGTCAGCAGCATCAAAGATTTTTCTATCTTCAGCAGACATCTCTTCATCATCGGCATATTTTTTCATTACCTTTAATGCGGCTTTTAATTCGGGGATAGAGTTAAATTGTCGTCTAACTTCTTCAATCATTGCCATTGCAGCACGACCAACAGCGCCCATCGCAATTGATGAAAATACAAACGGTAACATTGCACCAACAAATAACCCTGCCATTACATTCGCATCTGTAATGGTGATATTCATTGTTTCTCCGCGAAGGGTTTCAATCGTTGTTCTAAATGCCGCAAATAATGCTAATGCAGTAAGTGCTGCAGAACCAATCGCAAAACCTTTACCAATAGCCGCAGTAGTATTTCCAACTGCATCAAGTTTATCGGTTCGTTCCCGGACCTCCGCCGGTAAACCCGCCATTTCAGCAATACCACCTGCATTATCTGAAATAGGACCATACGCATCAACCGCAAGTTGAATTCCCATGTTTGCTAACATTCCTACCGCAGCCAACGCAATACCGTATAATCCAGCAAAATGGAATGCGCCCATAATTGCAGCGCCAATAATAATAATCGGCATTGCAGTAGACTGCATTCCAACACCCAAGCCGGCAATAATGTTTGTAGCAGAACCAGTTGAAGATTGTTTAACAATTGATAAAACAGGAGTTTTGCCTGTTCCTGTGTAATATTCAGTTATCATTCCAATTCCTAAACCTGCACATAAACCAATAACCGTCGCCCAGAAAACGCCCATTGCAGTAAACTCAGCGCCACCAAGTGTAAATCCGGCAGGTAACAAATTAGTAATTAAAAAATACATCACAATCACCATAATAAATGATGAACCAAACTCGCCAATATTCAACGCTTTTTGTGGATCGCCACCTTCTTTAACAGAGACCATAAAAGTTCCGATGATTGAAACAATAATTCCAGCTGCAGCGATATAAAGAGGTAGTGTTACAAATGATAACTCAAAACTACCACCGACAAGAATACTTGCACCCAAGACCATTGAGCCAATAATTGACCCAACGTAAGATTCGAATAAGTCTGCACCCATTCCCGCAACATCACCGACATTATCTCCGACATTATCGGCAATCGTTGCCGGGTTCAGCGGATGATCTTCCGGAATACCGGCTTCTACTTTTCCGACGAGGTCAGCACCAACATCAGCTGCTTTTGTGTAGATACCGCCACCCACACGAGCAAACAATGCGATCGATGATGCACCAAGTGAAAAACCAGAAATGATACTCAATACTTTTGACATCCCCTCTTGGTCAACACCAAATTGGTTTGAGTAAATCATAAACAAACTTCCTAAACCAATAACGCCAAGCCCAACAACAGACAAACCCATTACTGAGCCGCCGGTAAATGCAACATTAAGTGCGGATGCTAATCCAGTTCGCGCGGCGTGTGTTGTTCGGTTATTTGCTTTTGTAGCAACCGTCATTCCTAAAAATCCGGCCAAGCCACTTGTTAATGCACCAATAATGAAAGATATAGATACTAATTGTGTTCCCCTTGAAACATTTCCTACAAAAAGCAAAATAGCAACAGCTAGCACAAAGATAGCAAGAACTCGATATTCTGCTTTCAAAAATGCCATTGCACCATCAGCAATATGTTTACCGATGTTTTTCATTTTTTCGGTGCCTTGGTCTTGTTTGTTTATCCAAGTAGTTTTCCAAAAAGCAAACAGCATTGCCGTCAATCCCGAGGCAATAACTAAAAATAAATTATTCATTTTTTTCTCCTGGCTTTGTTTGATTATACTTATTCATCGCTTTATTTAATCCTTGGTGCACAATCATTTCTGCAGCTTCAGCGGCTTCAACGACCATTTCTGTTGCCAACGCTCTATCATGTTTACGGAACGGCTTCAGCACGTATCGTTCAGCAGGACGCATATCTTCATCCGTTCCGATTCCAAAGCGTAAGCGCGGAAATCTGTTTTCGCCCAGCCGATAGATGACAGACTCCATCCCGCGGTGACAGCCGTCTCCGCCACGCGGACGAATTCGGATCGTCCCCAACGGTAAATCTACATCATCTACAATAATGTGAATATCACCCAAACCAAGTCCCCATCGATTCCGCACATCTTTAACAGCATTGCCGCTGACATTCATTCCGGTTGTCGGTTTCACAAGCAAGACCTGTTTATTGCGGGTTTGAGCAAAGACATAATCTCCTTTCCCGGGTGAAAATGAAAGTTTCCACCGCCGGGCAAGTTCATCCACCACCCAAAACCCTGCATTATGTTTTGTGTCCGCATATTTTCCGCCGGGATTCCCAAGACCTACAAAGGCGATCATGATTCGTCAGAGGATTCCTCCTCTGTATCATCTTTTGCTTCTTCACCTTCAATTTCTTCACCTTCAAGTAATTCTTCTTCCACCGGTTCTTCCTCAACCTTAGGTAGCTGAATACTGACAACAGTTAAGTCAGAAGGTATCATGATTTCGACATTTCCGGCGACGGTAATATCTTCGACTGTGTAGGCATTACTTAGTTCAAGTTCTGTGATATCCAGCTCAATTTGTTCCGGGACATCCATCGGAAGGCAACTCACATCTATCATGTTCAGAGATTGCATGACAATTCCTCCTCCATGCGCTCCTTTTGACTCTCCAACCAACACAAGCGGGACGGTGATGGTTATCTTCTGGTCACGTCGTACGCGCAACAAATCTATGTGAATGATATCATCCGTAACCGGATGATACTGTACATCTTTTACCATTGCATATTGTGTTTGTCCGCCAATTTCCACTTCAAAGATATGATGCGCGGTATGCAGTGTTCTCCACAGCGTCTTTTTATCAATGAACAGATTGATATTTTCTTGCTCTTTGTAATAAAATACAGCAGGAACTTTTTTCTCCCGACGAAGCGCTTTTGCAGCCTTTGTTCCTGTATTCTCCCGTTCAAAAACTTCTAGTTTTTCATACTGTTGTGCCATGATTAAATACTCCTTATTAAAATTCGAATAGGGCGCTTACTGAGTCGCCATTATGGATTCTTTTAATTGCTTCGCCGAACACATTAGCCACCGAGACAATCTCCATATTGGGTAATTGTCTTTCTTTTGAAAGATGTATTGTGTCCGTAAAAATGAAATTATCTATGGGGGCTTGTTTTAGTTTTGCAACAGCGCCTCCGGATAACACTGCATGAGTGGCCGCAACTGAAACACTTTTTGCTCCCTCACTCACAGCTTTTTCTGCTGCGTTTACGATGGTTCCTGCTGTGTCAATCATATCATCCACGATTAACACATTTTTTTCGTTTAAATCCCCAATTAAGTGGGCAACTTTTGCTTTGTTGGGAGCATAGCGCCGCTTGTCAATTAATGCGAAGTGCATCCCCAATAGTTTTGCGTATGCCTGACTCATCCGTGCTGAACCCATATCAGGAGAAAGCACAGCTGTGTTCTCCGAAATAAACCCCAAACTCTTAATTTTATCTAACAGAACCATCCTGCTGTACAAATGGTCAAACGGGATACTTGCAAATCCTTGAGTTTGAGTGGAATGCAAATCCATGCTGATAATACGATCTGCACCTGTCGCCGTGAATAAATCCACCATCACTCGGGCAGAAATTGGGACCCTCGGTGTATCTTTTCTATCCTGACGACCGTAACCAAAATACGGAACAACTACCGTTACGCGATTAGCAGAGGCGCGAACAGCAGCATCAATCATCAGTATAAGCTCAAGAATGTTCTCTGCAGGGCTATTGGTGGATTGGAGGATAAATACATCTTTCCCACGGATATTTTCTCCGTATTTGACCCATAGCTCACCATCAGAAAAATTCTTAATATCAATCAATCCCAGGGGTTGGTTGATATATGCTGCTATTTTCTGTGCGAGGACAGGATTGCTCCGCCCCGCAAAAAGTGCTAATCTGTTAGGTTCTTTTTGCATGTATTTATTTTGAGTTATTATCAATTAGCCCAAATTTGTCTGCTGGGGAGCAGGGATTCGAACCCCAACTACCGAGACCAAAACCCGGTGTCCTACCCTTAGACGACTCCCCAAGTAGTACCATAGTATAGACCAACAAGATTATTGATTTGTGGGGTGGGCGATAAATGTACGATGTGAGGGGAAAACTGACTCCGCCCGCCTGGCGACGGTTTCTTCGTCAAATATTCCATACACAGCCGAGCCACTCCCCGACAAACCGGCAAACGATGCTCCTGCATTTAACAACTGAAGTTTTATTTTGCCAATCTTTGGATATGCTGGAATCACTATCCGTTCAAAATCATTCTTAAAAATCTTTAAAGAAAGATTTCTCTCTCTTAAACAGAGGGCGAAGTTAATGTGTTCTGTTTTGTTCTCCAAATGCTTTTTTACTTCTTTGTATGCCCAACCGGTGGAAATATGGATGGACGGAACAACCACTAAATATGTCCCGTGAATCACGCGGGGTGATTGTGCCAATTCCTCACCCACGCCATCTCCAATTTGCGTTCCGCCTTGGAAAAAGAACGGTACATCCGCTCCTAATGCTACGCCGATCGCCTTTAATTCCTTATCTTCCAATGAAAGATTATACAACGTGTTCAAGCCCTTTAATACTGCTGCCGCGTTGGATGAACCACCGCCAAGTCCCGCGCCTGCAGGAATGCTCTTCTCCAAATGGATTGACACTCCATGAATCTGTGGGTGTGCTTTCTGAAGTACTAAGAATGCCTTAACGCAAAGATTGGACTCATCTGTTGGTACCCAATCAACATTGGAGGTGAAGCTCCAACCATGAGACTGTTTTTTAAGGGTGAGGGTATCGTGAAGTGATATTTCTTGAAAAACGGTATGAATAGTATGATAACCGTCAGGGCGTCGGTTCCTCACCTGGAGGCCAATATTTACTTTTGCGAAAGAAGATAAGCTCAGTACTTCTTGCACTTAACTCTCCGGGTTATCCGTCTATAAGAATAAAAAAATATCACGTTGTTACCGGTGAGTGGTGATTATCCATTCTCTCAGTCTCCGCATACCTTGTTCCAAATTTGTGTCAGACTTTGTAGTTCCATCGTTCTTTGTTCTAACCTGGATTATTCGCCCCCGCAAAAAACGCGGGATG
>JACNKV010000137.1 GCA_014381855.1 Fidelibacterota bacterium
CTGTGTAAATTCCCGGTTCGGTGATGCCGTTTACCAATGTCTCGACAAGTCTCCCTGCGATGTCGTAAATTTGTAGAGACAAACGGCCGTTTGTCTCTACCGAATAGCCAATTGTTGTACTCGGATTAAACGGATTCGGATACGCAGGATTTAGGGAAAAAGTTAAAGGGAGTATGGATAAGGGGTCATTTGCCATCGGAACTGAATATGCAATAAACAGCCCGGTTCTTCTTAGGTTTCCTCTGTACATATTCCAATAGTTTTCAATGGAGCCGATTGTTTTTATATCGATGCCAAGTAATTCATCGAACTGTCCGCAGAATATTTCAAGATCACCGTCTAAATCTACATCTTGAATTACCGGAGTCCCTGTAAAATCCGATGCGATTACCGGAAAAGGATAGACGATTGTTCCATCCATGCGATATGCAAGCATCGCCCCATCTTCGGTAGCCACAATCACTTCAGGATAGCCATCATTTTCCAATTCTGCGATAATTGGGGACAAACCCGTTGATGAACTTAAATCTATCGGCCAACCCGGAAGTGCGCTGCCATATTGATCGATGCCATACAAATATCCATCTTTAGATGTAAAAAAGATGCCCACACTATTCTCCAAATTGACAAAAGCCGGAGAGGACAATACATCATTTCCCGTTTGAATTTGGAAGCGAAGACTTCCGTCTGCATTTAGCACATATAACCGGTTATCTCTGGAGCCGGCAAAGATAAATTTTTCACCATCTACATCCATCACCGATGGTGCGGTACGAAATCCGTTCTCTGCGATAAACGGAAAACCCTCTGCAATATCACCATTATCATAAATAAGATAGATGTTGTCATCATCAGTGGCACACACAATATCATCTTTTCCATTTCCGTTAAAATCCGCTAAAGCGACGCCGGAATATACCTTTTCGCCAATCGCTATCGGGAAGCCATTAACCGGAGTTCCGTCCAAATTCAGTGCGTAGAGTGTTGGGTCATCCGTGGCGGCAACCGACCCAAAAACAATTTCCAAATCTGTGTCGTCATCCAAATTACCCAAAGCCGGAGTTCCAACAAGAAATTGTTCAGTATCCACATCCAAAATCACTTCACCATTCGGAGATAAAACGAACAAATGCTTGCTCTTCGACACAATGATGATTTCCATCGCTCCATCTCCATCTAAATCAGCCACCGCCGGAGATGCCCAAATTTGATCTCCTGTATCGAAAGGCCAGTTTCCGCCCACCGGACTACCATCATGGTTCAGCACGTGGAGATATCCATCGTAACTCCCGAACACAATCTCCAAATCGCCGTCGCCATCGATGTCAACAACCGCCGGTGAAGATTTAATTCGTGAGTCGGAAGCGTAAGGAAATCCCTGCTGTTGAATAGAAAGATTTATCTCAATCGAAAGAGATTGTTCGAAAGAATTTCCGTTCATCATTCCGTTGATATTTAATTCTAACTCGTAAATTCCTAATGGAGCATCTGCGGTAAACTCAAGTGTCAACTCGGAATTTGTATTGTCGGTTTGCCCAAATGGATATATGTCAGGTAACGTTATGGTTTCCGTTAAAACGGTTAGGTTGGGGTCTGCTGCTGTTACAGTCGCTGAGAGAGTATTGATACTATATTCCGAAGGATTATAAAGCGTGACCGTCATATCTACAGTTTCTCCGGGATTTGGTATATTGTCTCCATCACCTATAACATCAGAAAACGTGAGATTATCCAGTGAAAGGCTCGGTAGATTTCGCAATGTTAAGGTTACCACATCCCCATCTTCTTCGATATCATGGACGTGCACACCGGAGGCTTCTCCCGAATAATACTGTGAGTTTGGATTCGTCGTAAACCCAAATTCTGTATTATTGGAATTTCCGGGATAAGGGTCGGAAAGATCTCCGTCATTTGTTCCGTAATTCAGATGATACAGTCCGTCTGCCTGTTCAAGGTCAACACGCCGATGCCACTCATCTGCGTTGCATCCGTTTCCTTCGCACGAAACTGCATCATCAATATGCCAAATCAATAATCCCGATTGCTTCAACGTTTGGTCAAATCCAATTTTCTGACGATTCTCAAAGAGAAAGTACTGAAGACTATCGCCCATCATATACGCTACGGGATTCATTTCTACGTTAGGTAAATCGATTGTCTCAATGGATTCAGTCGTGGTAAGTGGAGTTAACCATGGTCCAACAGAAACATTCATTTTAGACCATGCACACATATGCGACGGATACCAAGCTGAACTGCCATTTCCACCCCATGACCCACCGGACATGAGCCCCCAGGTTCCAATACCGGAGGATGAATAATCTATATCGTACAGATCCGGCAACCCCAAGGCGTGACCAAATTCGTGACAAATGACACCGATATTAACCATCGTGGCATTCATTCCTCCCTGCTTTTCAGGGTTGATCGTATAGCTATTTATCCATACGCCATCGTAGAAACGGGCATAATCCCCCAGATTCCATTTGTGAGACCAAATATAATTTCCGTTTCCCTCTTCTGCCCCGGAACCGGCGTGAACAATATTTAAGGCATCAACATTCCCATCTCCGTCGTTGTCAAAAACAGACCAATCCATTCCGGCTTCTTCGGCGTCATCCACAGCGTTGGCGATGAGCTCTCTCACCATCTCCCAACCGGAGGCATATCCATACACCTGATAATTGGAATCTGCCATATACCATCCGGATATCGTCGCTTCCGGATCAAAAGCACCATACGAATTTTCGAGATAATACTCACGAAAACTGCCCGTAGGACCATGTGGACCGACATACCCGATTTGATTCATTAAGCTGTCAAAATCCGCGATGGGGTAACTGTGATTCATATTTGGATATTCAATTAACAGCAAAGGAATTTGGAATCGATCACGTTCAACAGACTCATAATTTATCGCAAATTTTTCATGCTCAGGATTGACGGGTAATCTTCGTGGCGTAATATGTTTTTTTCCAATGATGATTCCACTGGGATTTTCATGTGCCGGAAGATCTGTCAGGATAAAATTATCACTCGCGTCTTTTCCTTGGACAAACACCCAAAGACCATTTGAATCTTGAGAAATGGTGTAGCCATCCTGTTGCTCTTTCCAATTACACCATTCGTCCCCTCGGACAAAACCGGTGAATGTTGTGCCGTCCGGTTGAGTGAACAAAATAGGAGATGGATTTGCCGGTATACCCCGCAGAATATTAAAGGTGAACAGGAGTGGTAAGAAAATAATATATCGTTTCATGTGAGTCTACTTATGGTTGAAATTAGAATTTTGTTTTTGAAAGTCAGTGTGTATATTAAACACTTTTTTATCATGTCTGCCTTCAATGGTAAATATGGGATTCCCAAATATATTCGGCCAAAAATCTAATGTGTATGTCCCCGGCTCAAACGGACCAAAAGTTGCCGATAAATCAAATGAGCATTGACAATCACAGGGAGGTCCAACATCAGTCATTGTAACATAAAATATTTCTTCATCCAGCAGTCCATTCCAAATCGGGTCTAAGCAACAGTTTAATTCAGGATGAGACATCAATAAGGTGATGACATTCCCCTCAACAACAATCTCTAACCCAATATCCCTGCCGGGTTCCACACAGCCGGAATTGTTCGACCCGATTAACGTCAAACCGTTGGTGAGTGTAATCTCTCCATCACCTCCCGATCGCAACCAATATCCATCCCCCGGAGTTAGTATGTCAGAATTGATATATCCTCCAACATTAAACCCGTAAATCGTATTTGGTATAATCAACTCATCAGGGTCGGCAATAGATGAGACGGAAACACTTGTTGAAATCCCGCTGATTAAATTCCAACCTTCAGTCAGTGGAACGGAAAGCTGACTGATTTCAGAACCGGTAAACGAAAGATTCCCCGGTTCGTCAAATCGAAGCCAGTATCCAGTTCCAGGACGGAGTGTGTCTTGTGAAATATATCCATCATAAAAATCGAATAAGGTTCCGTCAATCGCATTTGGATAGATATCTAAATAGGTAGAATGATCTATTCCGACCGGCAGTCCTACCAAATTCCATCCCTCGATTACGTTGACATCTACGGTGATTGCATCGGTTTCAACGGTAATATTGACCGCAAGAAAAACTTCCGGTTCATCGGGATCGGTGGATGAAATTGTAATTTCTTCGGTATGTGTTCCGACATCTAAATTATTCGTAAATATAGTTATTAATATCTCATCATTTTCGTTGGGGACAATCTCTCCGAACCATGGTTGTACTATCATCCAAGAGTTGGATGTGGTTATAGTATAGAATAAATTTTCACCGCCTATATTTGCAATCGAAAAAATTGCGCTTACTGTTTGATTTTGCACACAAGAGATATCTAATACAGAGGGTGTTACAAGAATATCCGAAGGTGTCAACGTCGGCGGAAATTCAATATAATCAATCCAACCACAATCGGCACCGTCACTGACATACGTGTCTTTCACATAGCTCCAGCGATATGTGTGACTCCCTGCAGTCACAGGATAGGAAACTTGTCCCCAATCTGTTTCCCCTGCCCATTGATCCATGAGTCCACCATCAATATAGAATTTTAAATAATCATATCCGGACTCAGAGGACGTTTTCCTGTAAAATGAAATCACCCCCGGGGATGCATCTTCAGATGCAAAGATTAATTGAGACGTCTGATTATCGGTAATATTTCCTGACCTCGCGGAATACACACCATCAAACGCTGTGCTGTTATCAATGATCCAATCCGATTGTCCGTCAAATGACCAACCTTCGCTGAAAACACCTGATTCAAAACTTTCAATTACACTTGGACTCATGGTAAAATCAAACACATGATTATTTAGTGTTACGTTAATAATTTCGACAACCGTTGAATATCCCTCAGCTTGTAGGCGAATGGAATAAAGGTTTTCAAATACATTGTCAAAGATATAAGCCCCATCATTTCCTGTGGTAACAGGTTCATACGGGGAATCAAGTAATTCCACGGTTACGTTTTCCATGGGAAGAAGTGTTCCACCATCGATAATGCTTCCGGATAAGGATACTTCTTGGGCTTGCTCCATCGTAATATCCATCACGGTTTGACTGAAAGGATTGATTACAACGTCCTCTACAACAACCGGTAAATAGCCAAAAGCGGAGAAGGTTGCATGATAGGTTCCGGTGGGTAAAAATCGGAAGTATCTTCCGAAGGTTTCATCACTTTTGTATGGATATTTGAAACTCCCCGTATTATCAATTCCTTCGATAAATACCGTTGCTACAATCGGTTCGCCGGAGGTCGCATCCATGACATGACCCGTTAACGTCTTACGATTCACCCTGTCCAACAGAATCATCGCCGCTTCTATATTGTCCTCACAGATTCCATCAATTTGGTACGAAGGCGGAATAAACTGCGTCGCCAATTCTACGGTAAATGCAAAAGTTCCGTGAACGCCGTAAGAATAGTCATCGGTGGTTCCCATACACGGATAAAGTTCTAAACTCTGCTCAGGCGTATAATGTCCTCCACTCAACGCAGGGATGGATTCCGCCATTTCAATTGCTAATGCTTCTAATGCATCATGGTCCGGCGCAACAGCCCCATATTCGTACCCATACGGAAACAGCACAAGTTCACTGTAACTATGGTAGCTGATTCCTGCTACGAAATGATGAGCCTCCAACAAGTCCCGCATCGCAGATATTTCCGGTTCTGACCAAGCTTCCGGTCCGTGGTACACCGGAGAATCAAAATCATCTGAAGTCCCTACATCACCCCATGAAAACCCATAATTTCTGTTTGGGTCAACGCCATCTATGCCATACCCGGATGAATAATCGGTATCGAACATACCATTTTCATTATTGTCACGGATATTTTTCCTCCACCACGTGTCTGTTTGAGTGGTGACAATCCTGTGACCATTTGGATTGACCAACGGAACAAACCAGATTTGCGTATTATCCACTAGCTGAGTCACCTCAGAATCGGATCCATAATTATCAATGAGATGATGCAAAACTGCCATCACCACTTCAAGGCTAATCGGCTCTCGTGCGTGATGCTCGCCCATATAGTACACCGACGGTTCGTCCTCTTCGGTTTCGACATTATCCGACAGCTTTAACGCCCAAACTTCATGATGAAAATCGCTGTAATAGGAATTTCCATTATCATAGTATTCCTTTCCCCACGTCTCTCCCATATCGTAGAGTTTACATAGATTGGGGTAATCATTTTCAAGCTGCTGTAATTCGGCTAAAAGTTCTTCATAGTTACGATATCCAACCAGATCACGTGTATCACCTAAGTTTTCTTTTAGTTGTCTTTCAGTCTGTGTAACTCTAAAATCATATCCGGCGGTTCTAAGAGATTCGGTTTGACTATCCGAGACAACGACATCCAGATATTCACCCGGTTTGTAGGCGGCTACATCGTAATTCGTTTTGGTGAATTCTGCCACGATTGCCGGAGTTGGAGGAGAGAAACGGATGACCATTTTTTCCTCAGCAGCCATCATTTGACTTATAATGAGGGTGATGAAAAAGAAATTTCGCATCTTATATACTTTCAAGTTAGGTTTGGCTATTTCTTTATTTCAGCAGCACCAGTTTCTTCGTTTTCATGAAGTTATCGGTTTTCAGTTGATACA
>JACNKV010000115.1 GCA_014381855.1 Fidelibacterota bacterium
CGCTCTTTCTCAGTACTTATTCAAGGATTGAGGGGCGTTCCAAAAGATCGAAAAGCGAGCACATTTCATAAACATTCCAAGGAGGTTTAGACATGATAAACAACAAGGTTACTTGGATTTCTAAGGCGGTGTTTTCGACTCTGATTATCGCTGTCTTTTTAGTAAATCCGGTATCAGCACAGCTTAAGGTGGATTTTCACGGCGCATTTAATTTAGCTCCCCAATATCTGCCGGCAGGCGAACCCTTCACTGATGATTTCGGAATTGTTTCTATTCCGGGGTCCATCATTGATAACGAAAGTGTTCTAATGCTGCCATTTCGTGCCAGACTAAGAACAGAAATTACTTTCTCAGATTGGCAGACCTTAAAGGCTACTATAGGATTTGTGGCGGCCAACGGTCCATTTAATATCCTTCCCTTTGGTCCTGATAATATCAATCAATTCAGACCAACCTGGGATATTATCAATACCGTTTCCTCAGATCGTCAAACGTCTGGTGGTGCAACTTCTCCAGACGTAATATTGGAAAAAGCCAATATTTATTGGAAACCCATTCCGGGTTCAACATCTTATGAGTTCGTATTAGGACTCTATGATGTCTTTGATCACTTCCCACTGGATCAGTATTTCACGGGTGCTGTAGGTGTTACCAATAACAATGCTGTGGCTTATGAAGATAGAGCGTTTGTTGGTACAATCGGCTACACCGGTGATTCATTTACCGCGACATTAATTACAGCTACCCCGACTGTTTGGGGTCTTGCCGGACGTATGACCAGTAAAATGTTTTCATTGGAAGCTGCATGGCATACATCCGATATTAATGATATTATGCATACCGGTGGTCCTGTTGCGGGTCCTGGATTTAATGAAGCGCCAGTAGTTGGTACATCAGGACTTGAACATACCGATTACAACGCTGCTTATGTCCAGGCAGGATACTATTCGCACTTTATGGGATTAAAAGGTGGTTGGAGAGCTGGATACGGAAAAGTATGGAACAGCGTTCTCAGTGATGAACCTGCTTCCAGCTGGTTTATCAATATCGATCATGAGATCACTCCGAATACCGGAATTGGCGGAATCATGGCTTACTTCATCTATGACGAAGCAGAAGCAAATCCGATCAACTACTCTTTGACCGGAAATAAAGCCAAGATTGGTGCAGGGATTACCTACTCACCAAACGGCTTTGGTTTCATTGCTGAAGATTATATCGGATTCGGTTGGGCGAGAATCACATCTCATGAAGGAACTGAAGACGATGGATGGTCATTTCCATTATTTGAAGGTGGACCGCGTTTATTGCCTGCAAGATTTGCTCCAAGGATTGGTGCTGATCTTCCGCAAGAAGAACGTTTTGAATTCTTCTGGAGACATCAAATCGCTCCAAGCATGGACATTATCCCCGGATTTTGCTTGATCAGAAATGCTGCCGGTGCAGCAGATGATGCTGACAACAGCACTATCGCTATCTATCAAGCACGGTTAGTGTACTTATTCTAACCCAATAAAAGGAGAAATAATAAAATGATTACTCATCTTAAAAAGTTATTCGTAATCAGCATCGTGACTGTTTTAGTTTTGATGCCGTTTACACAATTAAACGCAGGTGATATGGCTGCCCCGGGTAAACCCGGTGATGTTAAAGCTGCCTTTGTGTTAGTCGGACCCGTTGGAGATGGTGGATGGTCTTACATGCACAATGAAAGTCGCCTTGCTTTGAAAAAACTCCCCTATGTCAAGAAAACAGCCTTTATTGAGTCTGTACCTGAGGGAGAATCTGAACGTGTGATTATGGAGTTTGCCCGTAAGGGATTTAACCTGATTTTCACAACCAGTTACGGCTATGCCGACCCGACCCTCAATGTAGCACGCAGATTCCCGAACGTAGTATTTGAACATTGCTCCGGGTTTTTAACCAGTGAGAATATGGGCAATTACTTCGGCCGTTCTCATGACGCCATGTTTTTAGCAGGAATGGCAGCAGGTGAAATGACTGAAACCAATATTCTTGGTATTGTTGCCGCTCACCCGATTCCCGAAGTCATTCGTAATGTGAATGCTTGGGCATTAGGTGCACAATCGGTTAACCCTGATGTGAAAGTACACGTTGTTTGGACGAACTCTTGGTTCGATCCTCCCCGTGAACGAGAAGGTGCTGAAAGTCTTGTCGCAATTGGTGCTGACGTATTAGGACAGGATCAGGATTCACCAGCTGTACAGCAGGTAGCCCAACGAAACGGACTGTACTCTGTCGGATACAACTCCGATATGACAAAATTTGCTCCGAAAGCACACTTGGTTTCTGCTGTGTGGGATTGGTCTCCGATTGTGAATCAGATTGCCGAAGACCTACACAACGGTGTCTGGAAACCGGAAGCTATCTGGCCGGGGCTTGAATCCGGTGTTGTCGGTTTATCTCCATTTGGAAAAATGGTTACTGAAGATGTCATTGCAAAAATCGAAGCAAAGAAACAAGAAATCATCGATGGTAAATTTGTTGTCTTCGGCGGCGAATTAAAAGACCAAGACGGGAATATTGTTGTCCCGGCAGGTGTTGTACCCACCGACGATGAGTTGCTTAGCCAATATTATTTGGTTAAAGGCGTGGTCGGAAGTCTCCCCGGAGGAGAAGTTCGTTACCAGTAAGTAGCTAAATTAACTCATTTAGACATGAATTATTGCAGAGAGCGCATCAGATTTCTGGTGCGCTCTCTTAGAATTGACAGAACTCTTGGCGATGATTTTTAATAGTGAGTCCACTCAATAGTATTTATAAAAATAATAGAGAAAATAAATGAAACCGTACGTAGAATTAAAATACATAACAAAGAGATTTCCGGGGGTTTTGGCTCTGGATGCTGTCAACTTTAATGTTATGCCCGGTGAAATTCATGCCCTTTTGGGCGAAAATGGTGCAGGAAAAACTGTGCTTACAAATATACTCTCCGGTCGTTATGATTTGAATGAGGGCGAAATTTTTATCCAAGGAGAAAGGATCGATCCTTCCAAGTGGTCAGCCCGCGCAGCTTTAGATCGCGGGATCGGAATGGTATATCAAGATTTTATGCTGGTCGAAGAGCATACTGTTCTTGAGAATATAGCTTTAGCAGATCTTTCAATACCGTTTATCCCCGATTTTGATCAAATACGGAAAACAATTGCAGACTTTGGAACTAAATACCAACTTGATGTTGATCCAGACGCTAAGATATGGCAATTATCCGTCAGCGAAAAACAGCGTGTCGAAATTATTAAAGCATTAATGCATGGCTCAAAAATATTAATAATGGATGAACCGACCGCTGTTTTAACACCGCAAGAAGCGGATGAACTTTTTAAAATCGTAAAAAAATTAGCAAAAGAAGGAACGTCCATTATATTTATATCTCATAAGCTACCGGAAGTGTTTGAGATATGTGATCGAATAACCGTACTGAGAAAAGGCGAATATATTGGTACGGTTAATGTGGCTGATACCAATGAGAAAGATCTGGCAAAAATGATGGTCGGGCGTGAAGTATTCCTTCAAACAGAAAAAGCAAAATACAAACCGGGCCTTCCGGTTCTTGTGTTAAAAAATATTTCAGCTTTAAGCGACCGCCGTATTAAAGCACTGAATAATCTGTCACTTACTGTACATGAAAGTGAAATATTTGGTATAGCCGGAGTATCCGGAAATGGACAGAAGGAGTTAGCCGAAGTCATTACAGGGCTTCGTCCGATTACTAACGGAAATATTCATGTTAATGGAAACGATATCACAGAGAATACTCCCCGTAAAGCGATAAAAGAAGGTATTGGTCATATCCCTGATGATAGAATAGGAATGGGCGTTGTACCAGACTTGGGTATGCCTAAGAGTATGGTTCTAAAGAACTACAAAGAATCACGTTTTTCTTTTAAAGGTATTTTCTTAAAAAAAGCAGAGATTACCAACTACACAAAAAAGTTGATTAAAAAATTCAACATAAAAACATCAGGAATGAGTTCACCCGTGAAACTTCTTTCCGGTGGTAATCTCCAGAAAGTTATTCTTGCTCGTGAAATTTCTGAAGAACCTTGCATGATGGTTGCAGTACATCCGACCCAGGGACTTGACATCGGTGCCACCGAGTTTGTGAGGGATACTCTGGAAAAGCAGAGAGTTGATGGTGCTGCTATTTTATTAATATCTGAAGACCTTGAAGAGCTTATGGCGGTTTCTGATCGAATTGGCGTGATTTATGAAGGTGAAATCATGGACATTATGCTTACAAAAGATACGACGATCGAAGACTTAGGACTCAAAATGACAGGAGGTTCTCATGTGGCGGCTTAAAATAGAGAAGAGATTATCCTATAATAAGTGGCTGGATTATTTTGTACCGGTAGCTTCTATGGTTCTGGCTCTTATCGCCGGCAGTTTTGTTTTCTTGATTAATGGAGCTAACCCATTTGAAGCGTATAAGGAAATGTTTGTGGGTGCTTTTGGTGACGGATACGCTTGGTCTGAAACGCTGGTGCAAGCAACTCCGCTGTTGTTCACCGGCTTAGCCATATCCTTGACACTCAGAACCTTACTTTGGAATATAGGTGCAGAGGGTCAATTTTTTATGGGGGCAATGGCTGCAACGTGGGCAGCTCAATATTTTTCGCAACAACCACCATGGATTTTGATTCCTTTATTGATGTTATCTGCCATGGTTGCCGGTGGACTTTGGGGATTGCCGCCGGCTATTTTAAAAACTAAATTAAAAGTAAATGAAATTCTAACAACCTTGTTACTAAATTACGTCGCAATATTTTTTGTGAATTATTTATTATACGGTCCGTGGAAAGATCCGATGTATCCCGGTTTTCCGCAAACTCCGCGATATCCGGATGCTGCTATACTGACACAATATTTCAATACCCGACTTCATACCGGAATACTGATTGGTTTAGTCGTGGCAGTCATCTTATATATCCTGTACAAAAAAACCGGCTGGGGATATAAAATTCAAGTGATCGGGCAAAGTCGGAAAACTGCTAAATATGCCGGTATCAGAGTGAATAGAAATATAATTAGAGTTTTGGTAATTAGTGGGGCAATAGCAGGATTAGGAGGGATGCTGCAAATATCAGGACTTCAGCATAAGCTTAGACTGGGAGGAATTTCAAATAATTATGGTTATACGGGTATTATTGTTGCCTTCCTCGCAAACGGAAATCCGCTGGCAGTAATATTAGTTGCCTTATTTATGGGAGCATTAATAGTTGGTGGAGATAGCCTTCAAATTACCATGGGGTTTGGAAAAGGGGTTGTCCATATGTTTGAGGGAATGGTCCTCTTTTTCATATTGGCAGGAGAATCTTTAAAACGTTATAAATTACGGTGGGTGAAACATGGCTGAGGTATTTATACATGAATTAGAAATAATAATTGGATTTTTAGGACCTTTTCTGCAGGCGGCTATTCGTTCAGGGACTCCTTTGCTCTTTGCAACGATTGGTGAAATATACACCGAACGGTCGGGGAATATTAATCTTGGTATAGAAGGACTGATGTTAGTAGGAGCTGTCACCGGTTTTATGACATCTTTATGGACAGGCAATCCAGTACTGGGAGTTATGTTGGGGGCAATAGGTGGCGGAATAGTGAGTTTAATTCATGCTTTTTTAACAGTAACACTCAATGTAAATCATATTGTCAGTGGTCTTGCGCTTGTATTTTTCGGAACCGGTGTCAGTGCTGTGCTTGGTACACCCTTAATTGGCAAGATAGCACCACATTTTGATGAAATCCGTTTGGGCTTTTTAAGTGATATCCCATTAATTGGGAAAGTATTTTTTCAACATAATTCCTTAGTGTACTTCTCCTATATATTTGTTCCATTATCTTGGTATTTTCTCTACAAAACTAGAACCGGGTTGTATATTCGAACAGTCGGAGAAAATCCTCAAACCGCTGATACGGTTGGACTTAACGTAGCTAAAATACGTTACGCATCAATTTTTGCAGGCGGAATGATGATGGGGCTTGGTGGTGCCTATCTTTCATTGGCATATACTCCCATGTGGATTGAAAACATGGTCGCAGGCAGAGGATGGGTAGCTATTGCACTCGTGATATTTTCCATGTGGAATCCGATGGTAGCTATTTTTGGGGCATATTTATTTGGCGGGATGGATGCTTTAGGTTTCGCTCTGCAAGCCAGAGGTGTCCAGGTTTCAACACATCTGTTGGGTATGCTCCCGTATTTATTTACAATCTTTCTTTTAGCAGGATCAATGTGGAGAATGAGAAAAAAATCAATGGGACTTTCTATCTCAATGGGACCAAGTGCGCTTGGTAAACCATTTTCCAAGGAACAAAAATCCTGATTTCATTATTAATTATCGTGTCCATTCAGGAATGGAAGAGGAGATGTTTGAAAACATCTCCTCTTTTTACGTAAATTATTTCGATGAAGGGTATTTATTTAGTAAATTCTGAAAAGAGAATGTTGAGTGAATTCATGCAAATATCAGGGAAAATTATAGATATTTTTCATCGTCGGATATTTCCGGGAATTATTACCATTAAAAATGGACGTATCCAGTCTATCGTTGAATCAGAAAATGCTTCAAGTAATTTTATTCTTCCGGGATTTATTGACGGACATATTCATATCGAAAGTTCGATGCTTGTACCGTCAGAATTTGCACGAATTGCAAGTACACACGGCACTGTAGCAACTGTGTCAGACCCGCATGAGATTGCGAATGTTATGGGTATCGACGGCATCGAGTTTATGATAGACAATGCAAATCAGGTTCCGTTTAAGTTTTTCTTTGGAGCGCCGTCCTGCGTTCCGGCAACTCCTTTTGAAACAGCCGGGGGAAAGTTTGGAAACGAAGAACTTGAATATCTACTTAAAAAAGAGAACATTTTATATTTATCAGAAATGATGAATGTGCCGGGAGTATTAAACCGTGACCCGGGAGAAATGTACAAAATAGAGCTCGCAAAAAAATACGGAAAACAAATTGACGGACATGCACCCGGTCTTCGTGGGGAGGATGCAAAAACGTATGTTGACTCCGGCATCACTACTGATCACGAATGCGTTACATTGGATGAAGCCCTTGAAAAAATCCAATATGGAATGACTATTCAAATCCGAGAGGGATCAGCAACAAGAGATTTGCATGCATTGATGCCGTTGATCGAAACACATCCTGATAATATCATGTTTTGCAGCGATGATCGCCACCCCGATAATTTAGTGGAAGGACATATCAATTTGATGGTGAAAAAAGCGATCGATGAAGGTTATGATATTTTCAATATCTTACAAGTAGCATGCATTAATCCGGTGAAGCACTATGGTTTGGATGTCGGCTTACTCCGTGAAGGTGATCCTGCTGATTTTATCGTGATTAAGAATCTGGAAAAACTGAATATTTTAGCGACTTATGTTGACGGTGAAAAAATTGCTGAAAACGGAAAAGCAATTATCACATCAAAAAATGTTTCACCAATTAATCGTTTTAAGGCAACATCAAAATCACCAAATGATTTCGCTGTCCCGATAGAAAAAGGAAAACTGAAAGTTATTGACGTACTTGATGGCCAAGTAATTACAGGGACAAAACTTACAAATATAGAGACACAAAATGGACTTGTGATCTCTGACTTGAACCATGATATCCTTAAAATTACTGTTTTGAACCGCTATGAAGATACTAAACCGGCAATGGCATTTATTCATAACTTCGGGTTGAAATCGGGAGCGATCGCTTCATCAGTGTCGCACGATTCTCATAATATCATTGCTGTTGGAACCTCCGATGAAGAAATCGCAAATGCCGTAAATTTGATCATAGAACATAAGGGAGGTGTCAGTCTGTCAAACGGAGAAACAAAACGTGTTTTACCTTTACCTGTAGCAGGTTTAATGACTGATACGGACGGATATTTTGTTGCAGAAAAATATTCTGCATTGGAAACCATGGCAAAAGAAATGGGGTCTCCATTGCAATCTCCATTTATGACGCTATCGTTTATGGCATTGTTAGTCATTCCTCAGCTAAAACTTAGTGACAAAGGTTTGTTTGACGGGAATTCGTTTGAATTAGTTCATAACTTTACCATCGAATAAAGCCATGTCAGAACAAAACTATTATCATTACATTGGAACATCACACCTTCGTTCAGATGCTAAGGAAAAAACCACCGGAGAGACAAAGTTTTTAACGGATATTCCTGACAAAGGAATGCTCCATGCGGCACCGGTATATTCTTCGATTCCATTTGGTGAGACAATATCAATTGACGTTTCAGTAGCTGAATCTGTGCAAGGCTATGTTGATTTTATTTCAGCAAAGGATATCCCAGGGGAAAACCAGATTGGCGTCATTTTTCAGGATCAGCCCCTATTTGCGGATAAAATCGTTCGGTATGTCGGTGACAGTATCGGTTTGGTCGTTGCAGAAACGTCAGAAGCCGCTTATTATGCTGCCCGTTTAATAAAGATAAAATACGAAGAGCATACACCGCTATTATCTATCGATGAAAGCAGAGATGCAGAAAACAATTTCATCCACGAAACGAACCTTGCATGCAAACACCGTGTACGTAAAGGAAATATTGAAATAGGTTTTAATACTGCAGATAAAATCGTAGAAGCCTCGTTTAAAACACCTTTCCAAGAGCATTATTATCTTGAACCTCAGGGATGTATTGTTACTCCCGGAAACAACAGTAATGTTGAAATTGTCGGAACGCTACAATGTCCATTTTATATTCAAAAATCGGTTGCCAAAGTTTTAGGAGTGAATCTGAAGAATGTTTCCGTCGAACAAGCTCCGACCGGAGGAGGCTTTGGAGGAAAAGAGGATATCCCTTCAGAATTAGCAGCTAGAGTTGCTGTTGCGGCAGTAAAATTGGGACGTACCATAAAAATGGTGTATCGCCGAAAAGAAGATGTGCAATTAACATCTAAACGTCATCCGTTTCAAATGCACTATAAAGTCGGGGTAAAAAATGACGGAACCTTAGTTGCCGCGGATATTCTATTAGAAGAAAATGCGGGTGCTTATGCGACTTTGTCATCCGTCGTTTCATATCGTGCTTCCGCTCAGGCAATGGGACCTTATATCATTCCGAATATTCACGTTGATTCAAATTCATACTACACAAATTTACCTCCGACCGGTGCTTTCCGTGGATTCGGATCTCCTCAAGCTGCATTCGGGCATGAACGAATGATGGACGTAATCGCAGCAGAACTGAACATGGACCCCGTTGAAATAAGACTAAAAAACATTCTGAAACCCGGTGATGCTACCATGACCGATCAGTCCTTACCCATAAGTGTTGGTGCGGAAGAAACGATTCGTAAGGCGGTAAAATCATCCAACTGGAATCATAAAAACATTGAAGACGGAAGATATCTCCATGGGATGGGGATAAGCACCATTCATTATGGTAATTGCCTTGGAGCTGCCGGTTGGCATATGGATGGTTCCGCTGCCCGTATTCAGATACAAAGAGATGGTAAAATTACTGTTGCTTTCGGTTTAGTGGAAATGGGGCAGGGAGCTTTAACAGTTGTGAAACAGATGACGGCTGAAGCACTTGGAATTTCACCGGAACGAATTACCGTATTACCGACTTCAACAGAATATGTTCCAGACAGCGGACCTGCAGTAGCATCTCGAAATGTCGTAATGACTGGAAATGCAATTCGTGACGCGGCGAAAAAACTTCTTCCGATTCTGAAGGATGCTGTAGCGGAACTCATGGAATGTAAACCAAATGATGTCGAGCTGACAAATGATCGTGTATTCTGTAGAGCTAATAATTCAGAACTCACATTTGAAGAATTGACAAATTATCTCTATATCACAAATCGTAAGACGGAAGAACTTGGTTGGTGGCATGTCCGTGAGTTAGAGTATAACAAGGATACTGGCATCGGAGAAGCTTACTTTACGTATTCTTATGCAACACATATCGCCAAAGTACGTGTCGACAAACTTACAGGATTGGTCCATACTGATAAAATATGGGCGGCACACGATATTGGTAAAGCCATAAATCCTGCCGGGTTGGAGGGACAAATTGAAGGAGGGACGGCTCAAGGTGTCGGTTGGGTTACGACGGAGAATTTTATAACCGATCGTGGAATTGTGCAGACAGAAAATCTTTCGACCTATCTTTTGCCGACTGCAACCGATGTCCCTGATGTCGAATCCATCATCGTTGAAGACCCGGAACCCGAAGGTCCATGGGGTGCAAAGGGAATTGGTGAACCGGCAGTTATCCCGACCGGAGCGGCAATTGCTAATGCCGTCAGTAACGCGTTAGGCGTTCAGATGAATGAAATTCCCTTAACCCCGGAAAAAGTATTAAACATAATAATGAAAAACAAATGAAGACACTCTTAACAAATTGCAGAATTGTAAATCCCTTTAGTAGTCCCGAATTCATTGAAAATGGATATATTTTGATTGAAAATGGTATTGTAGAAGTAATTAAAGAAGGAATCCCTAATTTTACTGTAGATGAAAAAATCGATTTAAACGGTAAAACCGTCCTTCCCGGAATGATAAATGCACATGCGCATTTATATTCCACTTTAGCTATGGGAATGCCATTTCCGAAGGGAAATCCAACAAATTTCACCGAGATCTTGGAACAGGTCTGGTGGATTTTGGATCGAGCTTTGGATCGGGAAAGTACAAAAGCCTCCTTCGAAGCCGGTTTGCTTGACCACCTGCGTCATGGAGTAACAACAGTTATCGACCATCATTCCAGCCAAAACTATATTGACGGTTCGTTGAATTTGTTAGCCGAAACAGCTAAGCAATTTGGCATGAATATCTCTGGTGCATTTGAAATGACCGACCGAAATGGCAAGCAAACCTTTCAAAACAGTTTGGACGAGAATATCACATTTCATCGTGAATTTATCGAGTATAAATCTGTACGTCCTCTCATAGGATTACACGCATCATTCACGCTTTCGGATGAATCGCTTAAAAGCATTTCTGACAGACTGAAGTCGGAACGTGATTGGGGAATCCATATTCATACTGCCGAAGACAAAGCTGACAGAACAGATTCAAAATCACGCGGGTATAATTCAGTCATTCACCGTTTAGATTCATTTGATCTTTTGAATGAAAATAGTTTGGTGATTCATGGTGTGCATTTTGAGCCTGGTGATGTTGACATTCTGAAACGAACAGGAGCAATGCTAGTGCATAATCCGTCTTCAAATGCGAATAATCGCGTGGGGATGACCCCAACAGCGCTTATCGAAGAAATGCAAGCCGGATTAGGTACCGACGGAATGCAGGGAAATATGTTGGAAGAAGCAAAAATAGGAACATTGATTCGAAGTAGCCACCTAGTTGGTGGAGAACCCAGCGTAAATTATGCCGAAATGCTCTTTAAGCACAATGCGGATATCGCCACGAAATTATTTGGGCGCAAGATAGGAAAACTCGATCAGGGCTATGCTGCTGACTTGGCGGTATTTGACTATAATCCACGAACTGAATTCAATGCGGATAATTGGATTGGACATGCGTTATTTGGAATGGAAGCACCAATTGATGTGATGACGAATGGAATATTTAGAGTCAGAAATAATTCACTTATCGATCTTGATGAAAAATCGATTTTGACTAATGCGAATAAACAGGCAAATATCTTGTGGAATAATATGGAAGAAACAGATGGTTAAGTGGAGTAAAA
Organism: Fidelibacterota bacterium; assembly: GCA_014381855.1. GTDB lineage: Bacteria > Fidelibacterota > Marinisomatia > Marinisomatales > JACNKV01 > JACNKV01. The sequence continues at coordinate 11,716 of JACNKV010000115.1, forward strand.
AAAGACAATGAACTCTCAATATTATTTGATAAATTTCCACGCTCTTTCTCGGGGCTTAATCAAGAACTGAGGGGCGTTCCAAAAGATCGAAAAGCGAGCACAATGTATTGACGTGCTACAGCTACGTCATATATCAATAAATCTTCATTAACAAATATAAGGAGTAAAACTATGAGAAGTTTTGCAGGAAGAGATATACTCTCACTTAAGGACTTTGAACGAAATGAGTTTTTTAGAGTGTTCGATGTGGCCGATCGCCTAAGACACTTTGCCGAAGATCGAAAAAATACTGATTTGTTGGCAGGAAAAACACTTGTAACCGCATTTTATCAACCCAGCACACGCACACGCTTAGCACACGAAGCTGGCATGCATCGCCTCGGCGGACATGTCACCGGTTTTTCCGATGCGAAAATGACTCGAGCCGGCGACTTTTATCAGGAGACAATTAAAGACACCGTCAAAATGTTGGAATTCTACGGTGACGTTATCGTTATGCGTCATTTCCAACAAGGTGCACCGCACGAAGCCGCTAAGTGGTCTTCTATTCCGATTATCAACGGTGGCGATGGTTGGGGAGAACATCCGACACAAATTCTAACAGATCTTTATACTATTTACAAAGAAAAAGGACGTATTGACGGATTAAAATGGTTAGCCGTTGGTGATATGAGAATGAGAACAATGCATTCATTGGCTCACGGTTTAACGCAATTTGATTGCCCGATTACGTTTGTTTCTCCACCTGATATGAGTATGACCGATGAATTCAAAAAGGATATTGAAAAATATAATCTAAACTACAAAGAAGCCGAGCATGTCGAAGAAGCGATCGCTGATGCTGATGTCATTTTAGTTGAACCAGTCGTTCAACCTGATTATACAAAAGCCAGAGATGAACGCTCCGGCGATGTTGGTTTGACTCCGTCAAATTATAAAATCACACGTGAGCTTCTTTCCACAAAAGCGAAATCTGACGCCATTCTGCTGCACTCACTTCCTCGCATGGATGAAATCCCTGCTGATGTGGATATCACACGCTGGTCACGCTACTGGCAGGAAGCTTTCAACGGTGTCGTTATGCGTATGGCGCTCTTGGCATTAGTTCTTGGCACACAAGAGTAGGAGGGAACATTATGCAGACATATCTACGCGGTCGTGACATGATTACGACCCAAGAATGGACACGTGAAGAAATTGATACTGTCATGGATGTCGCCATGGATTTAAAACGTAAACGCGCATTGGGTGAACCTCATGCGTATTTGCGTGATAAAGTCTTGGCGATGCTGTTTTTCTTCTCAAGCACACGTACTCGTGCGTCGTTTGAAGCCGGAATGGCTCAACTGGGCGGACATGCGATGTTCCTAGATAGCAAAACCACGCAGGTTTCTCACGGCGATACAGCAAAAGAGATTGGTGATATTCTAGGACGTTACAACGATGGATTAGCCATTCGTCAGGTGGATTGGGAACATGGGAATCAATATATCCGATGGGTTGCTGAAGCAAGCCGTACACCTGTTTTGAATATGCAGTGTGATGAGTATCATCCTCATCAGATTCTCGCGGACCTTCAGACAATCATAGAGAAAAAGGGCGATCCCCGAGGAAAAACTATCACTGTTAGCTGGGCATACGCTTCCAGCTATTCAAAACCGCAAAGTGTTCCGAACAGTCTAATCCTGCTCATGACACGCTACGGAATGAATGTACGTTTGGTTCATCCCCCGGAATTTAAGCTAAAATCAAAATTCATTGATCAAGCCAAGGAAAATGCCAAAAAACATCACGGTAGTTTTGTGATGATGGACGATTTTGAAGCAGGAGTCAAAGATACGGACATTTGGTATGCGAAAAGCTGGGGACCGATGCTCACAACGACTGATCCTGCAGAGGATAAGCGAATTACGGAAAAATACAGTGATTGGATCGCTGATGAACGTCGTTTAGCCATGGCAAAGCCTGATGCAATCTACATGCACCCGTTACCTGCTGATCGCAATGTTGAAGTTACTGACGCCGTCCTCGACGGGCCAAATTCGGTTGTCTTTGATCAGGCAGAAAATCGTTTGCACGCTCAAAAAGCCGTCATGGCTTTGACAATGACCTAATAATTTTAATCTGCCGTAGAAATACAGAGACTCTTAGGTTAAGAAGTATGGATTGGGTATAGGAGAATATTTCTCCTATACCTGACCACTCTTTCTGTGACCATATTATTTTTATAACCTTTCTCTGTATCTCCGCCGCTAAATAATTGGAGAATTTATGAAAAAGAAATTAGCAGTGATTGCCATTGGTGGTAATTCACTTATTCACGACAAACAGCACCAGACGGTGCGTGACCAATACATTGCCGCTCATGAGACTTCGGAACATATCGTTTCGATGATTCGTGACGGCTGGGATGTTGCAATATCCCACGGAAATGGTCCGCAAGTTGGATTCATTTTACGCCGTTCAGAATTAGCCTCTCACGAGTTGCATGAAGTTCCGCTGGATGTATGCGGTGCCGATAGTCAAGGTGCGATCGGATATGCTCTTCAGCAGAATTTATATAACGAATTTAAACGTTTTGGCATGGAGAAATACGTCACTACGGTGGTGACTCAGGTAGAAGTATCCGCAAATGATCCATCTTTCAAAGCTCCGGCAAAACCCATTGGATCTTTTATGGATGAATCAGAAGCATCCCGTCGACGCGATAAAGAAGGCTGGGATGTGAAAGAGGATGCAGGGCGCGGATGGCGCCGGGTTGTTGCCTCTCCTAAACCGATCCGTATTGTAGAAGAACCAGCTGTAAAACAATTGTTAGATGCTGGTGTTGTAGTAATTACAACAGGTGGTGGTGGAATTCCGGTGGTCGCAGATGAAAATGGGCACCTTAGCGGTGTTGCAGCAGTAATTGATAAGGATTTCGCTTCTTCACTCCTGGCAAGCAACTTAGGTGCTGAATTGTTTGTTATGAGTACCGCCGTTGAGAAAGTCGCTTTAAACTTTGGTAAACCTAACGAAAAATGGCTGGATAAAATAACCTTGCAGGAAGCAAAAGGTTATCTCGCGGAAGGAACACATTTTGCTGCCGGAAGCATGGCGCCAAAGGTTGAGGCTGCGATTCTTTTCTTAGAAAACGGCGGGAAAGAAGTTGTCATTACCAACCCTGAAAATCTTGAAAAAGCATTGGATGGAAAAACCGGAACTCATATCGTCCATTAATTGATGTAATCTGGGAGAAACAAAGAGGTAAGATATGGAACATGTCATTGGATTAAAGTGTATGGTTTGCGTAAAAGAGTATGATGTGAATGAGATCGACTATGTTTGTCCTGATCACGGCAATGAAGGAATTGTAGATGTTGTTTACGATTATGACTACATCGGTAAACATTTTAATCGCGAAGATTTACAGAAGTCTACTGACTTTACAATTTGGCGTTATAAACCACTCTTACCAGTTGAACCTGATTCTGAAGTACCACCCCTAACTGTTGGCTGGACACCGCTATATAGAACTGATCGCTTAGCATCTTCACTGGGATTAAAGCATCTTTGGATAAAAGACGACGGTCGATTACCGACAGCCTCTTTCAAAGATAGAGCCAGTGCAATCGCCATTGTTAAAGCACGTGAAAAAGGTGCGGAAATTATCATGACGGCAAGTACCGGGAACGCCGCTGCAGCACTAAGCGGACTGTGCGCAAGTTTGGATCAAAAGAATGTGATATTTGTTCCGGAAAGTGCTCCAAAAGCGAAGATTGCTCAATTGCTTGTGTTTGGTGCAAAAGTCATGCTGGTAAAAGGATCCTATGATGATGCATTTGAACTTTGTCTGGAAGCAGAAAAAGAATACGGCTGGTATAATCGAAACACCGGATATAATCCATACATGAGCGAAGGGAAGAAAACTGCCAGCTTCGAAATATGCGAACAGTTAAAGTGGAATGCTCCGGATGTCATGTTCGTAAGCGTTGGTGACGGCTGTATTATCGGTGGATTGCATAAAGGATTGAAAGATTTGATGGCACTTGGTTGGATTGACAAAATTCCCAGAATCATCGGAGTACAATCTGCCGGGAGTGATTATATGTATCAAGCATGGAAGAATAATGAAGACGTTTTGACTAAACCTGCCATTGATGCACAAACTGCTGCGGATAGTATCAGTGCCGGTTTACCACGCGATCGGATTAAAGCCATGAAGGCTGTGAAAGAAACGGACGGTGCTTACATTAGCGTAACAGATGATGAAATCCTGAAAGCCATACCTATGATGGCACGCGGCAGCGGAGTGTTTGGAGAACCTGCCGGAGCAGCTGCATTAGCAGGTTTGCTGAAGGCAATTGATGATAGGTTGGTAAATTCTGATGACCGGATCGTGGTTCTGAATACCGGCAATGGACTGAAGGACGTTGTCGGTGCAATGAAGTCGGTGGAGCTTGTAGGAACATTTCCTACATACGTAAAGCCTGACATCGAAGATTTAAAACGAAAATTAGCTTAAATACATAACGAAAAAATAAAGGAAATATCATATGATAGATTTAACTATTAATTCTGCTGCTTTAGAAAGAGCGATAGAGAAAGCGCGAAAACAGAATATTATTATTCCGACATTTCAGCAGCAGATTAATCCGGAGTTAGTCCCGGATAACATCAAGAACCAATTAATGAATGTTGGACTTTGGGATGTGAATCCGCTCAACCTGTTTCGTATTACTTGGAAAAATGAACCGAAATCACATGGTGGTGTATACGGGGACGTGAATTTCATCGAATTTCCGAAAGCGATTACCGGAGTTGATGCAAAAATTGTTGCACCGGTTGGAAAATGGTTCCCGACGGGCGCACACAAAGTAGGTGCTGCCTTCGGCTGTTTGGTTCCGCGTTTAGTTACCGGGCAATTTGATCCATCCACGCAGAAAGCTGTATGGCCATCTACCGGAAATTACTGTCGCGGAGGAGCCTATGATTCCACATTACTTGGGTGTGAATCCATCGCAATTTTACCGGAGGAAATGAGTAAAGAACGCTTCGATTGGTTAGCCTCTGTTGCCGGAGAAACCATCAAGACGCCTGGAAGCGAAAGCAATGTGAAAGAAATATTTGATAAGTGCTGGGAACTTCGGAAATCAGGTGAAGACTTAGTGATTTTCAACCAGTTTGACGAATTTGGAAATTATCTCTGGCATTATAATGTTACCGGTCGTGCCTTAGCTGATATTCTTGAAAAAGTCATGGGACCAAATGATACATTCCGAGGTTCTGTGTACACAACCGGATCGGCCGGAACGATTGGAAGTGGCGACTATCTTAAAAACCTCTTCCCGACCAGTAAAATTGCTGCCAGTGAAGCATTACAGTGTCCGACATTACTAAACAATGGTTTTGGCGCACATCGAATCGAAGGCATTGGAGATAAACACATCCCATGGATTCATAATGTGAAAAATACGGACATGGTTATGGCGATTGATGATGAATCACCAATGTCTGTTATTCGTTTATTCAACGAACCTGCCGGTAAAAAGTATTTAGCATCTCAAGGCGTTTCTGAACAGTTAATTGATGCTTTACCGTTGTTAGGTATCTCCGGTGTTGCGAACCTCTTGAGCGCAATAAAATTTGCGAAATACTATGAACTTGGCGAAGGCGATGTTGTTGCAACCATTTTGACAGATTCCATGGAAATGTATCAGAGTCGCTTACAAGAGCTTACAGAAGAACACGGAGATTTTACCGATTTAGATGCTGCAGCTTCCTATCACAAACATCTTGTAGGAACTACAGTGGATTATGTTGAGGAGCTCACGTATGAAACACGAAAGCGTGTCCATAATTTGAAGTACTATACTTGGGTTGAGCAGCAGGGGAAAACCTTTGATGAAATCCAATCTCAATGGTATGACGATGATTATTGGTCCAATATGCACAACCAAATTGATAATATGGATGAACTCATCGATGATTTTAACGCCCGCACCGGGTTATTGAAATCATAGTGTAATTGACTGTCATTCATGTGTAATTTTGAGGGAAGATAAGCATAAAGAGCAGCTAAAATGCTCCATATTGAAAATCCTGAATATTATACAATAACACTAACCGTAAACGGGAAGGAGCTGGAAAAATCCGTTCCTTCCCATATGCGACTACTTGATCTATTACGTAATGAACTGCATTTTACCGGCGCCAAAGAAGTCTGTTCAGAAGGAGAATGTGGTGCGTGTACTATTTTCATGGATAGCAAAACCGTTAATTCCTGTCTTATACTTGCTGTCGAAGCCGATAAATCCGAAATAATCACCATTGAAGGCTTCCCAAAAGAAAATAGTCTTACCGAGCTGCAACAAGAGTTTATAGATCACCACTCTGTTCAATGTGGGTATTGCATCCCGGGTATGGTGTTATCCGGTGAGCAGATTCTAAAGGATCATGAAAATCCTGACAGAATGGAAATCAAGAAGGAATTATCAGGAAATATTTGCCGATGTACAGGCTATCATAAAATTGTGGATGCAATTGAACATGCAGGACACAAATAACACAAATGAATCGAATGGATAAAATTAAAAATAGAATTTATTTTCGTTTTCCTACGTCATTATTTGTGGAATTTGTGTAAACAATCACATGAAATATTATACACCAAGCTCATTATCAGAACTAAACGATTTATTTTTACAAACTAACAATTCGAAAATAACTATTTTATCAGGCGGTACCGATATCTTACCCCGATGGGAAGAGGGAATAACACTTCCGAAACATTTAATCGATTTAAAAAAGATTAATTCTATATCAGGTATTGTTGAGCACGATAATAAAATTATTATCGGTGCTTTAACAACTGTTCAGGATATTTATAAATCTGAACTAATTAAAACGAAATACACGGCACTTCACCAAGCCGCTTCTCAGTTTGCCGGTGTTCAGATTCGGCACAGAGCTACCATTGGCGGGAATATCTGCAACGCATCCCCGGCCGGAGATTTGTTACCCGGGCTTTATGTTCACAACGCCATGATTGAATTAACTGGGCCTAATGGCACAAGAAAATTACCGATAAATAAATGTATCACCGGAGTTGGGAAAACGACTCTTAACAATAATGAAATCGTTTCAGCGGTCATTTTAGAGAAAACAGAAGAACTATCAGTATTCTATAAATTGGGTTTAAGACAGTCTATGGCGATATCCGTTGTGAATTTTGCTATTGCCTACCGACAAACCTCACCGAATCTTTTTGATTTACAATCAATTGCAGCAGGAGCTGTGGCTCCAACTGTAGTTTATCTTAAAGAGTTTACTAAAGCAGTGAATGAGGGTCTTCCTTTAGAAAAAGCTATAAGTTTAATAGAACATGATATTTCGCCCATAGATGATATCCGAGCTTCTGCTGATTACAGGAAAACAGTTTTGAAAAATTTACTTACCCATAAGTTGAAAGAATTATATGTCTGATAAGTTATACCCAATGGAGTTAACCCACTTATTGAAGTGGATTCTTGAAGAAGAGAAACATGGAAGTATCTTTGGAGTCACGAAGGAACTGTTCTTCAATCCAAGTGAGCAAGATGTCTTTCGTATGAAACGTTACGGCCAGCTGATGGAAACTCCCATCGGTGTTGCTGCCGGACCTCATACCCAGATGGCTCAAAATATCATTTTAGCGTGGTTAATGGGCGCTAGGTACATTGAGCTTAAAACTATACAGACGCTGGATGAGCTGAAAGTCTCTAAACCCTGTATTGATATGCAGGATGAAGGCTACAATTGTGAATGGTCACAGGAACTTAAATTAAATCAGTCTTTCTCTGAATATTTAAATGCCTGGATTATCATTCATATCCTCAAAGATAAATTCGGATGGGGGTATGATAAAGACTTGGGCGGGATATTTAATATGTCTGCCGGATATAATCTAGTCGGAATTAAAAAACCAAATGTTCAACAGTTCTTAGATTTGATGGAGGATTGTCAGCCTAATCTTGATGATAGACTAAATAGCATCGAGCATATTTATCCGAATATAAAGAATCTAAGTATCCCGGCAAAATTATCGGATAATCTCACGCTTTCAACCATGCACGGCTGTCCGCCGGATGAAATAGAATCGATCGGAAAATACCTGATAGAAGAACGTAAATATCACATGACTGTTAAACTGAATCCGACGCTTTTAGGACCTGATAAATTGAGAGAAATTCTTAACAATCGCCTTGGATTTAAAGAAGTCACTGTTCCTGATGAAGCGTTTAGTCATGACTTAAAATATTATGATGCTTTAAAACTGATCAAAAGTTTACAATCATCTGCGGAAAATAATGGTGTAGACTTTGGCTTAAAATTGACAAATACTCTTGAGGTAGAAAATCATAAACCAATTTTTCCGTCCAATGAAAAAATGATGTATATGAGCGGACGAGCACTACATCCGATTAGTATCCATGTCGCAGAGAAACTGCAAACCGAATTCAATGGAAATCTGGATATTTCATTTTCCGCGGGAATGGATGCGTTCAATGTCGCTGATGTATTGGCAGCGAACATAAAACCGATTACCGTCTGTACTGACATCTTAAAACCAGGTGGATACACACGGTTAGCACAATATCTGTCCGAGATAAAAAAACAGTTTGCAGATACAAATGCATCCTCAATTGATGAATTTATTTTGTCAAAAGACAACGCTGCAACTGATTTAAAAACAGCCGGATTAAACAATCTGAAATATTTTGCTGAGTCTGTTCTGAATCATGCCGCTTATCACAAAGATATTAAGCATTTTGAATCCATTAAGACTCCGAGACCTCTTACTCGATATGACTGTGTTAAAGCGCCGTGCACTGAATCATGTGCCACAGATCAGGAAATTCCTGAGTATTTGCATCAGGTTGCAAACGGAAATTTCGACAAAGCTTATGAAACTATTTTAAGAACAAATGCAATGCCGGGCGTCACTGGTTATGTCTGTGATCATCTTTGTCAAACCAAATGCACACGAAACAATTTAGACAGCACGTTATTAATACGTGAAATCAAAAGGTTTGCCACTGAAAATAATTCCGTTAAAACGCTAGTTTCTAAACCCTCCAACGGATTAAAAACCGCTGTCATCGGAGCTGGTCCTTCAGGGTTAACCTGTGCTTACTATCTAGCGCTTGAAGGATTTGAAGTTGATATTTACGAAGCTAAACCTTTTGCCGGAGGAATGGTATCTGATGCAATTCCCGGTTTTCGGCTTACCAACGATTCGATAAAGAATGATATCGAATTAGTGAAATCTGTCGGGGTCAAATTCCATTTCAATTCAAGTATTGATAAAAATAGATTTAACGAATTACGATCAAATTATGATTATGTTTATCTTGGAGCCGGTGCTCAAGATAACAAGAGATTGAATATCCAAGGAGAAGAATCATCAAACGTCATTGAACCTCTGACATTTTTATCTGATGTACGACAAGGAAACGTTAAGGAATTGGGTGAGCGTGTTGCTGTGATTGGGGGAGGAAACACAGCAATGGATGCCGCACGGACCTCACGCCGGTTAGGATCAGATGTAACAATACTTTACCGCAGAACGATGAAAGAGATGCCGGCTGACATGGAAGAAATTGTAGCCGCGCTGGAGGAAGGTATCTATCTGCAGGAACTTGTTGCTCCTGAAAAGATTGCTGACGGTGGTGACGGACCTGCGATATTAACATGTTTCAAAATGGAATTGGGGAAACCGGATGAGAGCGGACGGGAACGCCCGATAAAAATTGACGGTTCAGAGTTTGAACTTGCCTTCGATAAAATTATCCCGGCAGTCGGACAAGATATCGCATTGGACTATGTAACTTGGCAAGAATTGGTCCCTGATAATGTGACCGGAGAAACAAAGCTGAAGAATGTTTTTGCCGGTGGGGATATTGTCCGCGGAGCTTCTTCCGTAATCAATGCCGTGGGAGATGGGCGTAAAGCCGCTGATAATATAATCCGTGCCGCTAAGTTGGATAATCATCATGCGCCAGATTCCTCATTGCGATTTGAAAAATTCGAATATCAAAAGAAATTAGCATTAAGAGAATATGGAATTACCACACCGCATTTATCCCCGGATGAACGAATTAATTTTAATTTAGTAACAAGGACGCTTGCTAAAGAAGAAGCCATGGCAGAAGCCTCAAGGTGTCTCCAATGTGATGATGTTTGTGATGTTTGTGTAAGTGTATGTCCTAACTTAGCGAATATGTCATATATAGCCAGACGAAGAACCTATCCTGTTTATCAATTATTGGCTAAAGATGATGGCGTGAATATTATACAAATTGATACATTCACAATCTCCCAAGAACCACAAATTATCAATATCGGTGACTTTTGTAATGAATGCGGAAATTGTACAACTTTCTGTCCGACGGCGGGTGATCCGTATAAAACGAAGCCCAAATTCTTTCTGAATGGAGAAACCTTTGATGCAGAAGAAAATGGATATTGGATGGATGGAAATACACTTTTCTCAAAAATGGATGGCATACAATCATCACTCAATTTAACAGAAGGGAATTACAGGTATAAATCAGATATTATTAATATTAAAATGGATTCATCTAATTATGAAATAATTTCAGCTCAATTCTTAAATGGAAAAAGTGAAATGCAATCATCCGATATAACAGAAATGATTGTATTATTTGAAAACATGAAAGATTATCCATTATTTAATACGGACAAATAATGAAAACACTGTTAATTAAAAACCCGCTGTCTGTTGCCACCATGAATGATTCGAAAGAAGAGTTCAATGGCGGACATATTTTGATTGAGGGTAATACAATTAAATCCATTGGTCCAGCAGAAATCAGCGTGAATGCCGATGAGGTGATAGATGCAACAGGAATGGTCGTGCTTCCCGGTTTTATTAACACACATCATCATTTATATCAAACGCTGACTAGGAATATTCCGTTGATGCAGAATCAACCATTATTTAGTTGGCTGACCAATCACTATGAGGTATGGCGTGAATTGACTGAGGAAGCCGTTACTGTCAGTACAACAGTCGGTTTGCTGGAGCTGATGAAATCTGGAACGACCACAAGTTCTGATCATTTGTACTTATTTCCGAATAAAATTTCCGGGAAACTCATTGATGCAGAAATAGAGAGTGCAAAACATTTGGGCATGCGCTTTCAACCGACGCGCGGTTCTATGTCTCTGGGAAAATCTCAGGGAGGATTACCACCGGATGGCACCGTCCAGACTGAAGCAGAAATCCAACAAGATTCTGAACGCCTCATAAACACTTATCACGACGCTTCTGATGGTGCGATGGTTCGCATATCACTGGCACCATGTTCACCGTTTTCTGTTACACCGGAGTTAATGAGATCCACTGCAGAGTTCGCAATGTCCAACGATATTCAAATGCACACCCATCTTGCTGAGACCATCGATGAGGAAAATTTCTGCGTAGAGGAATTTGGAGAGCGTCCGGCTGCGTATGTTGATAGCTTAGGCTGGATGAATCCGAAAGCCTGGTTTGCTCATGCGATCCACCTGAACGATGAAGAGATCAAACGAATGGCGGATACGGGCGCAGGTATGACCCATTGCCCGACATCTAATATGCGTTTGGGAAGCGGTATTGCACGTATAAAGGAAATGATGGATGCGAATGTCCGCGTTAGCATTGGTGTAGATGGTTCTGCGTCCAACGATGCAGGGAATATGCTAATGGAAATCCGAAATGCCATGATGCTTTCACGGTTACGCGATGAAGAGTATTGGCTGACAGCACAAGATGTCTTGTGGCTGGCAACACGTGGCGGTGCTTCGGTTTTGGGCAGGGATGATATCGGTCAGCTTTCGGTGGGTAAACAGGCGGACTTAGCCCTTTTCTCAATGGATAAACTTGAATACGCCGGGGGGATGTCGGATCCGGTGGCGGCATTGATATTCAATGTTCGCACTTCACCGGTGGATTATTTAATCATCAATGGTAAACTACAAGTTAGAAACGGCAAAACAAGCACAAATGAATCTTCCTTAATTCATGTTCATAATAAAATTGCTGAGAGAATGATTTCTCAAGCAACGAAAAAAACCGGAATAAACTTCTACAGCAGTCGCAAAGACCATTAATATCTGCAAATTGGAAAGAATAATTTAGGCTTAGTAAACAATTTTGAAAATAACCATAATTAGGATGGTATAAATATGCACTTACAAAAAATAATCTTCGTGTTACTTTGCAAACTTGGTGGCTGTTAGATGTGGAATTCAATAAATTCGGTCGTTAAACCAAAAACATTAACCGAAGCATATTCCTTGGTTGACGGAAAGCATGTTGTACTTTTTGGAGGTGGGAGTTATTTAGTCTCAGAAAAGGATGAAACTATACATACATTGGTTGATATTAATAGTTTAGTTAATAATACGATCAAAGCTGATGTTGAAGGTGTCATCATAGGAGGAGGCGCAACACTGCAAGCCTTTATAAATACAGTGACCACTGTCAATCCTGATTGTCGGTTAATTGACGGATGCAGATATGCCTGTCCGTCTAAGAATATCCGTAACCAACGGACGTTCGGCGGAGAACTCGGGAAAGGTCGTTGTGATTCAGATATATTAGTATTTTTAAATGCCGTAAATGCCGATATAACAGTTGTTGCGGAAAGCAAAAAAACAGAAAGCATTCGTAATTGGGACGGAAGAGGAATTGTAACACAGATCGAATATATTCCAAACAATATTGAAGGGGTGGAACTAATGAGGTCTGCAAGAATTCCTTCTGCGCCGTCAGTCGTTAGTGTTTGTGCAATTAAAAAGAAGGATTATTTTGATATCAGTATCGGCGGTAAATGCTCAGAAATTCAAACTTTTTCTGTCCCGGAGGAAAAATGGAATAATACTGAAATAAAAACGATAAGTTCAAAAGTAGTAAGATGTTTTTCTGATGACCAATATGGTTCGCTTGATTACAAGCATATTCTCATTGAAACGTTGATTAATAGATCAGGGAGTACCCTATGATAGGATTTTATTTAAACGGAAAACCGGTTTTTGGGGAATTCAATCCGGGAACAACATTGTTCGATTATCTCAGAGATCAGGAAATATTCAGCGTTAAATTTGGTTCTGAAAAAGGGGAAACCGGAGCAGATTCAGTATTACTTGACGGTAAGGTCATGAATTCTTCGCTCTTGTTAATGCATACGATAGATGGAAAAGTCATTGAAACGATCGAATCATTTTCGCAGGGAGTTGACGTTCATCCTTTGCAGGAAGCATTTATCGAAGAAGGAGCCGTCCAATGCGGCTATTGCACCCCGAGTATGATTTTAGCCGCAGAATCGCTTTTACGTGAGAATCCCACCCCAAATGATGATTATGTGCGAGAGAGCCTTTCCGGCGTTTATTGCCGTTGCACAGGATTCGTAAAACCCATACAGGCGATTATGAAGTACGCTACATCACGGGAGGATCGATAATGAAGGTGATTGGTCAAAAAACAAAACGTGTCGATGGGCTTGGGTTAGTCAAAGGAAAACCCGTATTTGCTGACGATGTGCCGAAGAAAGATTTTCTATATTTAAAAATCCTTCGAAGTCCGTTTGCTCATGCAAAAATAACATCAATAGATTATTCAAAAGCGTTAGAAGTAGAGGGAGTCGACCTTGTATTGACGCACGAAGATTTTAAACCAATTTACTACACAACTGCCGGACAAGGCGCACCGGAACCCTCTCCGCATGACACATTGGTTTTGGATTCTACCGTCCGATTTGTCGGCGATCGCGTTGCCGTAGTGGCAGGTGAAACTTTGGAAGCTGCCGAAAAAGCAACGCGCTTAATCGAAGTGAAATATGAGGAACTGCCGGCAATTTTTGATATCGAAAAGTCTATCGGGAATCAAACATTAATTCATCCGGATAAAGAGGGGTTTAGTTTTGTTTTTGATCCAAAGAACAACATTGCTGCGAATATCGATGAAGAACTGGGTGATGTTGAAAAAGCGTTGTCCGAATCAGAATTTGTTTTTAAAAATACCTACTCAACTCCCTATGCCCAACATGCGCATATTGAACCGCATATATCACTATCTTGGTTGGACGAGAATGACCGGATCGTCATCCGTACAGCAACTCAGGTTCCGCATCATGTTCGCCGAATCGTGGCGGAAGTATTAGATATTCCTATTGCTAAGATCAGAGTGATCAAGCCACGTATCGGAGGCGGATTTGGTTCCAAGCAAGAAATTATCGGGGAGGAATTAGTCGCTGCCGTCACTTTACGAACAGGGAGACCTGCACGTTTAGAGTACACCCGTGAGGAAGAATTCACCGCTGCCCGTTCACGGCATCCTCAAAAAGTGACCTTCAGTATCGGTTTGGACAAAAACTTATTCATTAACGCGATCGATATGGAAATTCTCCAAAATTCGGGTGCCTATGGACCGCATGCACTAACAGTTATGTCCGTTTCCGCCAGTAAAACCTTGGCACTCTACAAATCTTTGAATGTGCGGATAAAGGCGAATTCTGTGTATACAAATTTACCGCCTGCAGGTGCTTACCGCGGATATGGCGCTCCCCAAGGATTTTTCGCCCTGGAATCGATGATGGATGAAATTGCAAATGACTTAAATGTCAATCCGATAGAGTTTCGAGAGAAAAACTATTTCCAAGAAGGGGATGAAGTCCCGATTGCTAAGGTATTAGGAGAGGGCCGTGAAGGATTTCCAGTCATTTTATATACCTCCGGTGTGCGTGAATGTATTGTTGAAGGAAAACAACTTATCGACTGGAATACGTTAAGAGTATCGGAGAAAACCGGCATTCACCGTCGTGGTGTGGGTATAGCGACGGTTGCTCAGGGGTCAGGAATTGCCGGAATCGATATGGGGGCTGCCTACATCAAAATGAATGAGGACGGCAGTTTTAATCTTAATATTGGTGCAACGGATCTGGGAACCGGTTCGGATACAGCAATGGCTCAGATTGCGGCAGAGATCCTTGAAGTACCTGTTGAAAAAATCATTGTTTATTCTTCTGACACAGATTTAACACCGTTCGATACAGGCGCTTATGCATCAAGCACGACGTTTATCACCGGTGGTGCTGTTATAAAAGCATCTGAAGACATTCGAAATCAAATTCTTGATCAAGGCATGAAACTTTTGGATGTAGAGGAGGCAGTAATAAAAGACAATTATGTTGTAGCTGCAAATGATGATAAAATCTCCTATCAAGATATTTGTACAAAATCATTTTATACTGACCATCAAAAACAAATCCAAGCCGTATCCTCGCACATGAGTTATGACAGTCCTCCGCCGTATAATGCGACATTTGCGGATGTTACAGTCGACACTGAAACCGGATTTGTGACGGTGAATAAAATTGTCTCAGTTACGGATGCCGGCAGAATAATCAATCCGCAGATGTCGGAGGGTCAAGTCGAAGGAGCAATTCCGCAATCCCTGGGAATGGCATTATCGGAATTTATGATATTCGATGAGAAGGGGAGACCAGTCAATCGAGATTTTGGGACATACAATATTTATACAGCGATTGATATGCCGGAGATTGTCACTAAGTTTATTCACACCGATGAACCGACTGGCCCGTTTGGTGCCAAGGCGGTAGCGGAAATTCCAACCAATGGACCTGCGCCGGCTGTGGTAAATGCAATCTATAACGCCTGCGGTGTACGTATTAGAAACCTTCCGATTACTCCTGAAAAAATACTGCGCGGATTAGGGAAACTTAAATAATTTCGACCCTATTAAGGATTGATTTCTCAACAAGTTGGTAAAATAATATGGAAAATAATAAACAGACTAAGTATTTTAATGTGAGCTGGCAAGAATTGCATCGGGATGCACGTGCATTAGCATGGCGTTTACTTTCTAAAAAAGAGTGGAAAGGAATAGCCGCTATTACACGAGGCGGACTTGTCCCTGCAGCTATTGTATCAAGAGAGTTAGATATTCGCGTTATAGATACAATCTGCGTTGCGACGTATGACCGTCAAATTATCGGAAAACCCAAATTATTAAAAGGGATTGATCACGATGGAGAAGGATGGCTCTTGATTGATGATTTGGTGGATACCGGAACAACGGCTCAAATTGCACGAGATATCTTTCCAAAAGCACATTTTGCGACCATCTATGCAAAACCAGAAGGTCGTCCTTTGGTCGATACATTTATCACTGAAGTAAGTCAGGATACATGGATTCAATTTCCATGGGATATGGTATCGGATTATGCCGTGCCGTTGGCTGAACAAAATAGTTGATATTCGTTCAATATATTTCAGCATATTTAAAGTCTATTTGCCTATTACGGACATTGGTATCTGTCCGTAATATAGAGAGCTATGGTGTCTGTATTAATAAAATGGTTTATGTTGGCTACGATGGGAATCCAACCCCGCTAAAATATTTTATACCAACCAAGTCATCTAAACATACTCTCTTAATCTATCCCGGGGCTTCACCGTCAGGGGAAGACCATGAAAAGCTCCATACATTAGGTATAGCATTTTCCCGGATTGGTTATGAGGTTTATATTCCAAGAATTCCTCCCTTGAAGCAGTTGATAATTACTGAGGAAGTTAACGAATGGATGGCACATTTTTATTCTTGGTTTTTGGATGAAAAACAAATTGATTCTAATAATGTTAGTATCATCGGGATAAGTTTTGGAGGATCCATGGTACTTAAAACCAGTTTGGTTGAGTCTGTACGTCGCCGCTCTCCAAGAACATTGTTCTCGTATGGTACCTACTTTCATTTTAAATCCGTTTTAGACTTTTTGTATTCCGGTAAAATTGAAAAAGACGGAAAAACCATCAATATTGCCACGGATAATTGGGCACTTGTTGGCTTAATATATAATTATCTACCCAAAGTCGATGTGGGCTTTAGCACAAAAATATTGGTCGCTACACTACGAGACTACATTCAAGAGAAAGATAAGAATGTGAGTGAAGCCTTAAAAGACTTAAGCAATAATGAAAGACAAATATGGGATGATATCGTGGACGGAAATTTATCAACAGAAATAAAGAGAATTATTAATGTATTTCAAAAAGAATGTGCAACCGAGTTTGAAAATTATTCTCCAAAACTATGGGGAAGTCAGGTGACAAATAAAGTTTATATCCTTCATGGAACGTATGATAATATGGTCCCGTTTACTGAATCAGTAAAATTGGCAAATGTATTACCAAATTCTGTTTTGCATATTACAGATTTGTATAGCCATAAGGAATTTTCTCTTGGTGGAAAACTGATACATATTATTAAAGAGAGTATTGGATTATTAAGATTTTTATCAAAATTTATTCGCGATACAATTTATTAACATATTTTACAAATTTATTAGTAACTCATGTTGGTCTTACTAATTAAAACTTCTTAAACTTTCAGTATGAATATTAACGATATGAGGCAAATATGAACAAACCAATTCGAATTGCATTATTTGGATTCGGCCGAATCGGAAGAAATATTTTCCGTATAGGCTACAATAATCCTAATTATGAATTCGTTGCAATTAGTGATTTGGGTGAACCGGAATCACTGCATTACTTATTGATGCGTGACTCAATTCACGGTCCCATGAAAGATAAATTTATTTTAGAGGATAATTTTCTTGTCTATGGCAATCGGCGAACCCGAATTTTGCCGGGAGGTAAACCCGGTGTTTTACCCTGGGATGCTTATGATGTAGATATTGTTTTAGATACAACAGGTGTATATCGAAGCAGAATCGAACTTGAACCACATCTAAAAGCGGGTGCAAAACGTGTAATCGTCTCTAAACCACCCTTAGATGATGTAGACAGAATTGTTATCCCCGGATTAAATGATGACGAAATTCTCCCGGATGATAGAATCATTTCAACCACGTCTGCCACGACGCAAGTATTAGCGTTGATGTTAACGGTACTTGACAGAGAATTTGGAGTAGAAAAAGCCATGATGACGACGGTTCATGCTTATACATCAGATCAACCCCTTGCAGATGCGGTTCGTTCAGATCTCCGGCGTAGCCGCTCAGCCGTTGAGAACATTATTCCAAATGAAACATGGGCAACAGATTATGTTGAGCGATTAATCCCTAAATTCAAAGGGAAGCTGAGCGGAGTTGCATTTAATGTCCCTGTACCTAATGGGTCTTGTATAGATTTAACAACCGAACTTAAAAACATGCCAACCGTTGATGAAGTAAATCTATCTATGAAAAAAGCTGCTGATGGAGACTTTAAAAACCTAATCGGATACACAGAGGATCCAATTGTTTCCAGTGATTTAACTGCCAGCGGTGAAACGCTTGTATTTGATTCTCAGGCAACCATGCTGGCATCCGGAAAACTTGTAAAAACGATTTCATGGTTTGATAATGGGTGGGGATTCGGAAAAAGAGTGCTTGATGTTGTGGATGCCTATGCAGCACTTAGTAAAGATATGGAGGTAAAATCATGAGAATTGCTATCAATGGATTTGGACGAATAGGTCGTTCGGTGTTTCGTGTGCTGAATGCCAGAGATGATTTTGATGTGGTGGCAATTAACGACATCGCGGATAACGCGGCATTGGGTTACCTTTTAAAATATGATACAGTTATGGGGCGATTTCCTGACACCGTTCGCACAGAAGGTGATATGCTTTACACATCCTCTAATGAAGTACATATGTTAGCTGAGCGTAACCCGGCTGATCTTCCATGGAAAAAATTAAGTGTTGATGCAGTAGTGGAGGCAACCGGAATATTTCGTACAGTCGATACATTAAAACCACATCTGGATGCAGGAGCAAAACGTATTATTTTAACGGTTCCCGCCAAAGAAGAAATTGACTATACAGTCGTTATTGGCGTGAATGACAAAGGGTTGAATTCCAGCCATCGAATTATATCCAATGCAAGTTGCACGACAAACTGTCTTGCTCCGATTGTTAAAGTTCTAAATGATGCATTTGGGATTGAATACGGTGTCATAAACACGATTCATGCGTATACGAATGACCAGCGCCTAGCAGATGTACCGCATTCAGACTGGCGGCGAAGCCGAGCTGCCGCTGAGAATATAATTCCGACAACAACCGGTGCTGCCCGCGCAGTTGGGAAAGTGTTACCTGAACTAGCAGGAAAACTTGATGGAATTGCAATGCGTGTTCCCGTCGCAGATGGATCTGTCGTCGATTCTGTGTTTCAGCTTAATAAATCCGTGACGATAGATCAAATAAATGAAGTGGTCTACGATGCATCTGAGACGCCTGAGCTGAAACGCATCTTAGAATATTCGACATTACCGGTTGTCTCTACAGATATAATCGGTAACCCTCATTCATCTATCTTTGATGCTCCATTTACCAGAGTCGTGGAAGGAAATTTTGTAAAAACGCTGAATTGGTATGATAATGAATGGGGATATTCGAATCGTGTCGTTGATCTATTGAAGATTATATCCAATTGGTCATAGCATTCACTCTCATTTCCATTTGAACAAAAACCCCAATTATTGGGGTTTTTGTTCAAAATCAACCTTTTTATTTTATGAAAAACCGTTCTAATTTCCGTCATGAATAAAGAACCTATCATTATTCTCACAACCGTGAAAGATAAAGGTGAAGCCGAAAGTATGGCTGAGGCGTTGTTGGATAATCATCAGGCGGCTTGTGTATCAATTCTATCTGGAGTTCAATCGATTTATCGCTGGAATAATAAAATATATCATGAGAAAGAGCACCAATTGCTAATCAAAACAGTTCAAATAATGGAACAACACGTCTATGCATTAATACGGAAGTTACATTCCTATGAAGTACCGGAAATAATGACGTTACCTGTACAATCGATAGATACATCTTACAAAAACTGGATAGTCGGAGAAGTATCCGGATGAGAAGACTAGGAAAATCACTATTCTTAATATATTTTTTCCTTTTACTATCAATTGGCGCTGCAGGATATTATATCATTGGCGGAAAAGAGTGGACAATTATTGATAGTATTTACATGACAATTATCACATTATCTACCGTCGGTTTTGGTGAAGTACATCCACTGACTCAAATGGCAAAATTATGGTCTATCATCGTTATTATATTCGGTGTGAGCGGGGTAGCAATGATTATCTCGAAAATAGGAACAGATTTAATGGAATTCAAACAATATCGGAAACGTGCTATGCATAATAAAATACAAAAAATGAGAAATCATTATATCTTATGTGG
Source organism: Fidelibacterota bacterium (assembly GCA_014381855.1). Taxonomy (GTDB): domain Bacteria; phylum Fidelibacterota; class Marinisomatia; order Marinisomatales; family JACNKV01; genus JACNKV01. The sequence goes on from JACNKV010000115.1 coordinate 31,961, forward strand.
CTACGGAAGAACCGGAGCAGTTATCGCAAAAGAACTACATGAGAAAAAACATAAATTTGTCGTCATAGACAATAATAGAGAAAAAATAGATATCATCGAGGAAATAGGATATAGATTTCTTAAAGAAGATGCAACATTAGATGAAACTCTGCTAAATGCCGGTATAGAAAACGCAAAAGGTGTTGTAATCACCCTTGATAATGATCAAGATAATTTATTTGTTACCATGTCTGCAAGGAATTTAAATAAGGAGGCCTACTTAATTACAAGATGCAGTAAACATGATACCGGAAAAAAATTAAAACGTGCCGGAGCGAGCAAAGTTGTTAACCCATATATTGCCGGTGGACACAAAATGGCTGAACTGCTGTTAACGCCGTATGTTGAAGATACTGTTTCTTTATCAACGCCAACATCAACGATGGAAATGGTCATTAATGAAATCAGTTTAGAGTCTATTGATCGATATGATGGCATTATGATAAAAGATTCAAAACTCAGAGAAGAATATAATCTGATTGTTGTAGGTATTATTGGACATGATGGTGAAACGATTCTAAACCCAGATCCACATACAGTATTACGGTTAGATCAAACGATATTACTCATAGGCTCAAAAGAAACTATGCGGGCATTTAAAGAAACAATACTCGCATAGTATATACCACATAACATAGATTATGTATAATAGCGTTTCCGTGGAAATATTTAATAACTTATCTTACAACGAAATTTACTAAACGACCGGGTACATAGATTTCTTTAATTAGTGTCTTCCCTTCTAAATAGGATAAGACATTTTTTTCTTTTTTAGCCAGATGAAGAATTGATTCTTTATCTTCATCACTCGCGATACTAATTTCCCCACGAAGTTTTCCATTGACTTGAATGACGATTATAATCGAGTCTTTAACAAGATTATCTTTTTTGTATTTAGGCCAATCAGCATAATTAATAGATGACGTGTGTCCCATTGTTTCCCAGAGTTCTTCACTTAGATGTGGTGCAAATGGTGATACTAAGAGAATTAACGTTTCTGCAGCTTTCAAAGGAATTACAGCATACGTACTCATCTCGTTCACAAATATCATTAATTGGCTAATAGCTGTATTAAGATTCAGAGAATCAATATCTTCGGTTACTTTTTTCATTGTCGTATGTAATTGGTATAATTGATCTTTATTTAACGAAATATCTTTTATAGGTGTATGAGTAAATAGCCGCCAAATCCTTTTAATAAACCGTTCAGTACCAGAAATACTTTTTGTGTCCCAAGATGCAGATTGGTCAAACGGACCGATAAACATTTCATAGGTACGAAAAACATCTGCTCCATATTTTTCTACAACATCATCAGGATTAATAACATTTCCACGTGATTTGGACATTTTTTCTCCACCTTCACCCAAAATCATACCATGCGATGTTCGCTTTAAATAAGGCTCAGATGCTGGAATATATCCACAATCTGAAAGAAATTGATTCCAAAACCGTGAATACAACAAGTGTAAAGTCGTATGTTCCATTCCCCCATTATACCAATCTACGGGCATCCAATAGTTTAATTTATCATAATCCGCGAATGACGAATTATTTTTTGGATCTATATAGCGTAAGAAATACCAAGAAGATCCTGCCCAATTTGGCATAGTATCTGTCTCTCTTTTTGCACTTCCACCGCATTTAGGACACTCTGTATTTACCCACTCTTCGATTGTGGCTAACGGAGACTCTCCTGTCTCAGTTGGCTCATATTTTTCCACATCCGGAAGTACCACCGGCAAATCTTTTTCAGGGACAGGAATCCATCCACATGAGTTACAATGGATTAAGGGTATTGGCTCTCCCCAATACCGTTGTCTAGAAAATACCCAATCTCTTAATTTATAATTAACTGCATGCTTACCTGCACCGTATTTTTCTAACCATTCAACTGTTTCTTTCACAGCGGATTTTACATTTTTCCCATTGAGATTTAAATCTCGATTATTAGAAGAGTTTATACATTCTCCTTCAAATGGCCAGCAGACATTACCGGACAACACGTCAATTGGATTAATACTTTCTTTTTGGGCGAGTTGTTCATCAGGGTGGTTAATACAATTAATGGCAATATTAAATTTCTTTGCAAATTCAAAATCTCGTGTATCATGCGCAGGTACAGCCATGATAGCGCCAGTTCCGTAACTTATTAGCACATAATCAGCAATCCAAATGGGTATTTTTTCATTATTCACCGGATTAATTGCATAAGCGCCGGTAAATACTCCGGTTTTTTCTTTGCTTAATTCTGTCCGTTCAAGATCACTTTTGCGTGCTGAGTGACGAATGTAGTGTTCGATTTCAGATTTTTGTTCATCACTTGTAATTGTTTGTATAAGGTCATGTTCCGGGGATAAAATCATAAATGTTGCACCAAATAACGTATCCGGACGAGTCGTAAATACTCTAATCTTTTTATCAGACCCATCGATGAGAAAATCGACTTCAGCTCCTTCAGACTTACCAATCCAATTCACTTGCTGAGTTTTAATGCGATCGAGAAAATCTACATCTTCTAATCCTTTTAACAATTTGTCAGCATACGCAGTAATTTTCAGCATCCATTGATCAATCGAGCGCTTTTCTACCTCTCCCCCACACCGTTCGCAATTCCCATCAAGTACTTCTTCATTTGCTAATCCAATTTTACAGGAAAGACACCAATTAATGGGCATTTCTTTTTTGTAGGCTAATCCTTTATTAAAAAACTGAAGAAATATCCACTGTGTCCATTTATAATAATCAGGGTCTGTTGTAGATACTGCTCTTTCCCAGTCAAATGAAAATCCCAAAGATTTAAGCTGATTAGTGAATTGTTCAATGTTTTTCTTTGTAGTAATTGATGGATGAATGCCGGTTTTTATCGCATAATTTTCTGAAGGCAAACCAAAACTGTCAAATCCCATAGGAAAGAGGACGTTATAGCCTTCCATTCTTTTCTTGCGAGCAAGGATATCTAACGCTGTATAGGATCTTGGATGTCCAACGTGTAACCCGTCTCCCGAGGGGTAAGGAAACTCAACAAGACAATAATACTTAGGTTTGCTTGAGAAATCTTCAGCACGGAATATTTTATTTTCTTCCCAATATGCCTGCCATTTGGCTTCGATAGTTTTATGGTTGTATTCAGTCATAGATATTGAGAGTAAGATTAGTCCTGTTTCAGTCGCATTAAATTTCGTATTATTCCCAGTATACCTGCGATAGCTAAGAAAATAGCTGCCAGTCGAAGATTGCTGCTTGGGATTTCGTGTCCAGCAAAATATATTGAAATTCCTGCGGCAGTGTATAAGACAAACCGCGTTATCCGAAGTACACTGAATTCGTTAAAGTCTTTTTTCATGTTTTTCTCCATTTTACTTTTATAAGGGGTTTAAGAGTGTTTAGGTATTCTAGTAATTAGGTAGTGTTATTTACTAATTATTCTTGTCGACGTAGTATGCCCTGTGTAATACCGATTGTCAGTTGCACTAAACAAGATATATGTCCAATGTTTCATGTGTCGGGGTGAAAGGATTTGAACCTTCGACCTCGTCGTCCCGAACGACGCGCGCTAACCGGGCTGCGCTACACCCCGAATTTCTTTATAAAAAAGCGATGCGAATTTACGGATTGTCATTTACCCTACACAATACAAAAGGGGTTATCCGCGATAATTATTTAAATTTCTAATGTAACAATAAAACCTCGGTAAAACAGGAGTTAGAAAAATAACAGACAGAAATAAAGAACAAGATTATTAACCTACCACCTTCCCGACCCGTCGAGACGTGCTAACCGGACTGCGCTACACCCCGAATTTCTTTATAAAAAAGCGATGCGAATTTACTGATGGTAATTTACCTAAATATATGTGGAAAGAAGCCTTTAAATTTATTCACATAATACGAATAAATTGTTTTCCGCCAATTTGTTTAATTGCACCTTTGAGTTCAAGTTGAAGCAAAATCGTCAGAAGTTGTGTAATTTCAACAGAAGATATTCGTGTGAGTTCATCAATATGTTTTGGATCATTGTCTAAGATATTTAGAATTTGTTTTTCTTCTTCAGTTATATCAAAACGAATTTTCGTTTGTTTAGCTTTTCGTGGTTTAAACAAGCAATGTTGAATATGCTCAATGATTTGCTCAGCATTTTCAACAGGGACTGCACCGTGTCGAAGCAAACGTAAACATCCCACACTTTGTTTATCATAAATACGTCCCGGAACTGCAAACACTTCTCTATTCTGGTCAATAGAGTTTAACGCAGTCAACATCGCTCCGCTTCTGTCTCCTGCTTCGACAACGATCGTTCCATGAGAAAGACCGCTAATTATTCGGTTTCTCTGAGGAAAATTACCTGGATCGGGTTTAGTCCCCAGAGGAAATTCAGAGATAATTGTACCATCTTTTGTAATAGCGTCCGCAAGGTCTCGGTTTTCAGCCGGATAAATAATATCAATCCCGCTACCAAGGACAGCAATTGTTTTCCCTCCTCCGGTAACCACTTCTTTATGAGCAACAGTATCTATGCCACGAGCAAGCCCGCTCACAATTGTCAGATTATTTGCACTAAGATCTTTAGCCAACGATTGAGCAACTCTCCTTCCGTATTGAGTCGTATTTCTTGATCCAACAATGGCAACAGTATCTTCTTTTGGATTTAACGGCTGGCCTTTAAGATACAGTAAAACGGGCGGGTTATAGATGTTTTTTAAGGGCACAGGATACTCCTCGTCCCATAAAGAAATAATCCGAGCATCTTTATCTTGGGCAGTATCCCATTCCTTTTTTCCATAATCAAAATCAGAATATGATTTAATTGTTTTCGCCAAACGTTGGTCTATTCCGTCAATAGCACAAAGGTCTTTTTCGGATAAAGAGAATATTGAGTCTAAAATATCGTGTTTTAATAATAATGCGCGTACTCGTTTAGGACCGATTTTTGGTACATTTAATAAATTTAGTATAGTGATAATATTTGTTCTGCTCATCAGTTAAATCCTATACATTATTTCAAACCTAAATTGAGTACTTTTTCAACGAACAGGTCGGCTACGTGTTTTACGAAATCGTTCAATTTAGAACAAAATAAAATCATCAGTAAGATTGCGTCAATAAAGGTACGATTTTCTGTATTAGAATCTTTATTCCATAGCCGGTGACAGAAGAAATATCAATATATTCCTCAGAAAATTCTTTCCATGTCGCTGAAATCTCTTGATGTTGAATAGTATCATATTTACTGCGAACAATAATGTAAGGTTTCAATTTTAAAGACGGATTGTAAAGTAAGACTTCGTTTTTTAACGTATCAAATACAGATTGTGGATTCTCTTCACCTGCGTCAATCATGTACAACAAAAGTCGATTACGCTCAATATGCCGTAAAAATTGATGTCCTAGACCTTTACCTTGGCTTGCTCCCTCGATTAATCCCGGTATGTCTGCCATGACGAATGAAGTAAAATCACCATATTTAACTATCCCTAAATGAGGCTGCATAGTGGTAAACGGGTAATTGGCAATCTTGGGTTTCGCTGCAGAAATTGCAGATAATAATGTGGACTTCCCTGCGTTCGGCAGTCCTACCAATCCTACATCGGCAAGAACTTTCAATTCGAGTTCAACGACTTTATGTTCACCCGGTAATCCCGGTTGTGACTGACGAGGTGTTTGATTTGTAGGTGTTTTAAAATGTGTGTTTCCTCGTCCACCCTTTCCTCCATAACATGCTACATATTCATCACCAACGATAGTTAAATCAGCCAACACTTCGTCATTATTGGCATCTTTGATTACCGTACCCGGTGGTACTGATATTTTTATATCTTTTCCATTTTTACCAAATCGTTGATTTTTCCCTCCTTGCCCACCCCTTTCAGCTTTATAGAGTTTATGATATCGAATATCTTGAAGCGTATGTAAATTATTGTCAACGGAAAACATGATATGTCCTCCCCTTCCGCCATCACCACCATCAGGACCACCTTTCGGTACATACTTTTCCCTACGGAAGGAAATGATCCCTGCTCCTCCGTCTCCAGATTTTATTTCTATTTTCGTGTAATCAACAAACATTGAAATTTTATGCTAATCCCTGACTGAAGTTGAACTCTTCATAAAACACTTTAAATACTATTAACAATTGAATTTAATGTCGCACTTGGTCTCATTACAGCATTGGCTTTAGCATCATCGGGTTGGAAATATCCGCCTATATCCTGTTTAGTATTTTCAGTAGAAAGTAGTTCTTTTATAATATTATCTTCATTTTTCTCTAAGTCATCAGCAATCATAGAAAATTTCTCAGATAATATTTTGTCATCTTTTTGAGAAGCAAGTGCTCTTGCCCAATATTGTGCTAAATAAAAATGCCCTGATGTATTCCCAAGTTCACCGGCAATACGTGAGGGTGATTTCCTATTCTCCAAGTATTTTGAATTTGCAACATCAAGCGCCGATGTTACTATTTCCAAAGTCTTTGATGAATTTTTCTGAGCTACGTAGCGTAAAGATTCTGCTAACGCTAAAAATTCTCCTAGAGAATCCCATCTTAAATGACCTTCTTTAATAAATTGAGCAATATGTTTTGGAGCCGATCCTCCTGCACCGGTTTCAAATAATCCACCACCGGCAATTAACGGAACGACTGATAACATCTTTGCCGACGTCCCAAGCTCTAAGATTGGAAACAGATCCGTTAAATAATCTCTTAATACATTTCCGGTTGCGCTGATTGTATCCAGTCCTGCCCGTACTCTTTCTAATGTAAATTTCATCGCAAGTTGTGGTGAGAATATATGATATTCAATATCATTGTCTATGTTATAATATGGTAAATATTTCAGCACTCTGTCAATAATATTGGCATCATGAGGACGGTTTTTATCCAGCCAAAAGACGACAGGTAATCTGGTTAATTTTGCTCTGGTGTACGCAAGTTTAACCCAGTCTTTAATAGGGATATCTTTTGTAGTAGCCATTCGCCATATATCCTCATTTTCAACTTGATGGCTTATTAAGATATCTCCCTCTGAATCTACCACGTTTACAATACCGTCGGCAGGGATTTCAAACGTCGTCAGATGTGAGCCATATTCTTCGGCTTTTTGCGCCATGAGCCCCACATTTGAAACATTTCCCATCTTGGCCACATCAAATTGTCCGTTGACAACACAATCATGAATAATCTCTTTATACATGGTCGCGTAAGATCTGTCAGGGATGACAGCCTTGCACTCCTGAAGCTCACCATTTGGATTCCACATTTGCCCGCCGTCTCTCACGACCACCGGCATAGATGCATCGATAATCACATCATTAGGGGCATGTAAGTTGGTAATGCCGTTGTCAGAGTCCACCATAGCTAAAGCCGGGCTGATTTTATACACATCCTGAATTGCTTGTTCAATTTCAGATTTCTTATTGGAAGAAAGTGAAGTCAGTTTATTATAGAGATCGTTCAAACCCAAATTTGGATTTATACTTAAATTTTCAAACTCTTCTGCATACTTTTTAAAGACATCACGATAAAATACGCGGACAGCGTGACCAAACAAGATTGGATCAGACACTTTCATCATGGTCGCTTTCAGATGCAGGGAGAATAATAAACCCTGCTCGTGTGCATCAGTGATTTCTCGGGCATAAAAAGTTTTTAAGGAGTTGACAGACATAAATGTGGCATCAATAACTTCTTTATCCTGAATTTGAACTTCTTTAAGCAGTTGCTTGTTTCCATCTTTTGTGTGGAATTCTATTTTTACAACTCCTGCTCCATTTTTAATCATGGATTTTTCATTCCCATAGAAATCATTGTCCTGCATATGTGCAACATGCGTTTTTGAGTTATCCGCAAATTGTTTCAATTTATGAGGATGATTAATCGCATAGTTTTTAACAGAATCAGGTGCTCTTCTGTCTGAATTTCCTTCTCTCAACACCGGATTTACCGCTGAACCTAAACATGTCGAATATTTTTCTCTAACGACTATTTCTTTTTGGGTTGTTGGTTCTTCGGGGAAATCCGGAATGGAGTATCCCTTACTTTGGAGTTCAGCGATGCATGCTTTTAACTGAGGAATGGAGGCAGATATATTTGGTAGTTTGATAATATTTCCATCCGATGTTTTAACGACATTTCCTAAATAGGAAAGATCATCATTGATTTTTTGTTCGGGTGTCATTTTTTCCGGAAATGTAGCAATAATTCTCCCCGCTAATGAAATGTCTCTCAATTCAACTTCAATGTCTGCAACACGTATAAACGCTTTCAAAATGGGGAAAAATGATCGTGTTGCTAATGCCGGTGCTTCGTCAGTTTTTGTCCAAATAATTTTTGACATTTAACTATCCTTTTTCTTCGTTTTCGTTTCGGTATTCACTTTTGATTTTTGTTTCGGTTTATTTTTTATTGTGGTATCCTTTGAATTGCTTTTCTTTTTGTAATCTGTCAGATAAAAACCTGTTCCTTTGAAAATCAATCCCGTGCCACCGCTAATGAGTCTGCGAACAGAGGATCCACATGAAGGGCAATCAGTTAATGGTAAATCAGACATGGTCTGAAAATGTTCAAAGTTATGTCCGCATTTCTTACATAAATAATCATATGTAGGCATTGTATATCTTTCTTTCTCGACTGTAATGAATAATAAGTTGCTAAGTGTAGAGGATTCTGAATACTATATTCAGTCTAAATCAAACTTTTTATTTAAACACATCAGAACCTTATTTGGCACATAATCAACAATATTTCCACCCAATTTTGCCACATCTTTTACAACTGTTGAGTTTAAATGGATGAATTTTTCATCAGGCATCATGAGTAATGTTGTGACTTCAGGATTGAGATGGTAATTCATCATAGCCATTTGAAATTCAAATTCAAAATCACTCACATGTCGTAAGCCACGAATTAAAGCGACTGCCTTTTCCTGTTTTGCAAATTCTACAATCAAATATTTTGTGGATGACACCCTTACATTAGGAAGATGTTTCGTAGCCTCTTCAATCATTTCCACACGTTCTTTCGTTGTGAACAAGGGCTCTTTTAAGACATTCTCTGCCACAACAAAAATCAATTCATCAAATAATTTTGATGCACGCTCGGCAATATCTATGTGTCCATTATGTATCGGGTCAAACGTACCCGGATAGATTATATTTTTCATGATAATCCCCAAAATATTAATTTAGTATCTCCGTATTTTTTTTCTCGTAATCCCGAAATAGTGGTGTCTGATGCATGTGTTTCTAAAACAAATGTACCGTTAGGCTTCAATTTAGATACGCAGATTTCTACCAATGGTGAAAGTGAATACAGTTCGTATGGAGGATCTGCCATAATAAGATCAAATTCATCACATGATTCTAAAAACCTAAACGCATCCTGTCGAAATATATTGAAAACAGATGATTTAAATCTGCATTTATTTTCCTGAAGAAGTTTAACTGCTGTCCCATTTTTTTCTACAAATGTGATAGAAGCCGCTCCCCTGCTTGCTGCCTCAAATCCTAATATGCCTGACCCTGAGAACAAATCGAGAACAGAATATTGTTCAATATCTCCAAGGATATCAAAAAGACTTTTTCTAACCCGCGTTTGGGTCGGACGATACGAGGCATGTCGAATTGTCCTGATCTTATGACCTTTGTATTTTCCAGCTAGAATATTCATTATTTTGTCGAATCTAATACAGATAAATAAAACACTGTCGAAAACTGCAATTGGTCTTCTTGTCGTTCTATAATCAATTTGTTAAATCGTATATTATCTGCAAAGGTTGCAATGTAGTCTATGAGTTTCTGCGGAGGAAAATTACTCACTGTACGAATCATGAGAGGTCTGAATTTACTAGATTTTGCTTGGGGTATGTAAAATCTTGCCGTAGGAAAATGACTCTGAATATCTTTTACTGCTGAATCTACAGATACCCAGTTTATTTGTTTTGAAATGAACAGAGATTCAACGTTTAATTCTATAATATTCTTTTCAATATATTCTTGATTAACGGTGTCCTTCTCAGAAATATCCAATGATGAATCTGTTTCTATTACTAGAACTCCATCCTGCAACTTTAATGATGTAATGTTTTTTATGTCTTGCTTTCCAAGGATTTCAATCAATGATAATAATTGACCGTTCGCTTTAGTTAATTCACTTATTTCGGACATATGTATATCTGATTGCAACGTGTCTTGAACAAAAGGAACAGGATTTAAGTCTGGTTGTGATGAATCTCTACTATTTAAATATATCAATCCGACAAAAAGAAGTGCAATAATTACAGAAATGATTGACGAAATTTGTTTATTCAACCTAAGTGTTGATTTCTCATTTTTCTTTCGCAGAGTTGTTATTTTTTTTTCAACGTTGTGTGATTTTTCTTTTTTTACTTGAACCTCTTGAGGTTTCCACATTGTTATATTATTTTGTCTGAAATAATTCATATTTGATTCATGGTCATCATGGATTATCAACCGTGTTAAGCTGTTCAATTCACGGCTGGTAGTCTCCTCAGGTATGAATACTCCTTCAATGACAACCTCGTTGGAAGGGTCCATTATGTTGTGATTATATGGCGCCCATCTGGAGAGTTTGTTCTCAGAGAGATTGTCAACGATAATTATATTATTCTCGGTATTGAAAATATCTGCAATAGTCATCGTCTTCGATTCTTCCAGCAACTTGATACCGCCGGCTAGGAATCTAAGTTTTCCGGAAGCGATACCGTTTTTTCCACGATGTAAAAAACGATACAGATTGTTTTCTTCAAAAATATATACTGATCGATGATTACTTGTCTCCAAAAATAATATATGTTCCGGTCCCATCCAAATCGGCTGTGCACTGAGTTCTGAAACCGTTAACTTGATAATTTCTATTAAATGTGTCGGGCACTCATTAACAAAATACTGATTAGGATTTTCGGGATAATTTTGTGCAAATAACGAATAATCCTTGTGAAACGTTCTACCCCATTTTTGATTTTGGCGCCAAATAAAGTAATCATATAAATCATCAATATGTAATTCTTCATTTACAGTGACAATTTCCTCAAGCAATAATTCTTGATGAACACCAATTGTGACATCTCGTCCATTAAGAGGAATTATTTCTATTAATTGACTAAATGCCGTTCCGATAACTGCATTTAGTTCAGCTTCGTCATCCAGGACAGTTGATAAGTGGTGATTAAAAGAAATCGCGCACAGGTTTGTGGCGATGTGTTTCTTTTTCTCAGTATTTGACCATTCTGCGCAAACGAGTTTTGCATCTGTGATAAGAATAGATACCACAGTAATTCACTAACGATCCCAGCTTAAAAACCCGTCATCAATATATCCATGATTATCCGCCACAAAGGCGAAGATGAGGAATCTTTTTTCTTTATATTTGTCAACAATTGGACTGGAAATTCGAATTTTATCCTCCTGTATAGTAATAGTATAGTTCTCGTGTGTAAGAGGGCAGTAAAAATATGAGGAATCCGGAATGTATGTGTCATAATATGTTACAGATTCAATACGCTGGACAGGCTCTTCGGCAATAATTTCGCGGAAATTTGGTTCAGACTGAAGCCGAGTTAATGATTTTTTTTGGATAAACATGGTATCATTACGGGCTAACTCCTCGGAAAACACAACAACGGTCATGGTCGTATCTGTAATAGTGTCTCTTCGAGATCGATGAAATCCAAATGTCGTGTCGTATTCTACATCAAACCCTTTAGGAATGTTCACACTGATTTCTTTTTCAAACAATGTCAATACCTGTGTGTCGATATAGGTTGAATCTGCTATCAGAGAATCTCGAACCGCATTCACAACATTCATTGCCCAAAACCCGTCTTTCTCATAGTCGTCAGTTAATTGATGGTAAAAGCTTTCAAGATTATAAATGTCTTCCATTCTAAAGTGGCTTTCATCTTGGACAATTGCTTCTTCCTCCCAAATAGCTACCGGAACATAAATCACGAAAATCATAAAGAGTATCATAAATACAATTAACAATTCAAGAAAATCTGTAATTCGTTGTCTTTTTTTGCGATTCATTTTAATCTTCCTCTGTAATAGTAATTCTTGGCTTTAATCTTTCTAATGTTTTGGGACCAATCCCTTTAACTCTTGTTAAGTTGTCTATCAGCTTAAAAGCTCCGTAATCTTCACGATAGTGCAAAATTCTTTCTGCAGTAACAGGACCAATCTTCGGCAGAGTCATTAATTCAGCTTTATTTGCAGTATTAATATTAATGATTTCACTCGATTGAAACACAGTATTTTCTTCATCATTATCATTATTTACCATCCCATTTGTGAGCGAGGCTGCTTTAGAAAAATCCTCAGACGCCGACTGTTTTGGAATGTGAGTATAAAAAAGACCATGTCTTATACTTCCAACAAGTAGGCCGACAACTGCGACAATCAGAATAAAATACCAAACAGTCTTTTCCTTTTTTGTGAACATAATCTCTATAAATCTACTTTCCGGAAAATGGGTTTCAATTTTGAGATGCCATACAAATTCTCAAATAATATTTTTTCTTCTTTAGATAGCTTATCAGGAGTTTTTATCTGTATTCGCACGAGTTGGTCACCTCGTTGGCTTCCACGAAGTTTTGGGTATCCTTTTCCCTTCATACGAAGAATCTGTCCCGATTGTATTCCTTTGGGAATGGATAATTTAGCTTTTCCCTCAATGGTAGGGATTTCAATCGAGTCACCTAACGCAGCTTGCGAAAACGAGATAACGGTTTCAATAAATACATCTTCTCCGTGTCGAGTAAAATATGAATGGTCTTTTTCTTCAATAAAGACTAACAAGTCTCCGGGGTGAACTCCTTTGCCTCCTTTATTTCCTTGACCTTCTAATGTCATGTAATTTCCCGAGGCGACACCTTTGGGTACTTTTATCGTAATATTTGCAGATTTCCGAGTAATACCGTTTCCGCTACAATCTCTACATGGATTTTCAATGATGGTTCCTTCCCCATGACAAATAGGGCATTCACTCACGACGACAGATTGTCCAAAAAATGTTTGTGTTGCACGACGAACTTGTCCACTTCCTCCACAGTGCCTGCAGCGAGAAGGTGATGCTCCTTCTCTTACACCGCTACCTTGACAGGTGGTACAAGTCTCATTCCGGTGAATTCGAATTTTCTTCTCGGTACCATTCAAAATTTCTATCGGTTCTAATTTTATTGAAACACGTAAATCCTTTGCTTTTCTGGCGTATCCCTTCGACCGTGATCCTCCTCCTCCGCCAAAGATGTCCTGAAATGGATTATGTCCACCAAAGATATCACCAAACTGGTTAAAAATGTCATCCATGGACATGTGTATCCCGCCGCCAAATCCTTGTGCTCCTGCCCCGCCCGCGGCATCACCCATGCCAACACCCGCATGACCAAATTGATCATACCGAGCTCGTTTCTTTTCATCCCTTAGAACGGCGTAAGCTTCTGCGGCTTCTTTGAACTTTTGTTCGGCTTTTGTATCACCGGGATTTCTATCAGGGTGATGTTTCATCGCGATTTTTCGATACGCTTTTTTTATAGTACCTTTAGAATCACTCTTATTGACTCCGATAATGTCATATAAATCTCTCATATCTTATTCACTATCACCTTTGCATGCCTAAGTACACGATCTTTATATCGGTAGCCTTTTTCAAAAACTTCAAGTATTTCTTCGTCATGCTTTCCTTCTTCAGTTTTTACCATCATTGCATTATGATATTCCGCGTCTAACATGTCACCCGGTTCCCCAAAGGATTCGACATCAATCGCCTGAAGATATTTTTTAAGTTTTGACTGTATAAGCTCAACTCCCTTTTTTAATGATTCCCTACTCTCGTCTTTGTGAGTGTCCCATACCCCTATCATTCTTTCAAAATCGTCGACGATTGGGAGTAGCCCTTCTATGATATTTTCTCCTTCATATCTCAGCATTCTTTGAATCTCTTTTTCCTTACGGCGTCTAAAGTTATCAAACTCTGCTTTTAGACGTAAATGCTTATCTTCTAATGTCGTGTGAGTTAGTAATAATTCTTTAAGAAGTTTTGTGTCCTTTGCAGAACTTATTTTTTTGGAAACTTTTTTTGCGGTTTTTTTTACCGAAGTTTTTTGTTTTGTTCTTTTATTTTTATTGTCAGCAGACATGAGGAATAATCTCCGAAAATTTTTCTAATATTGTTTTGATATTTTTATATGGAATTCTTGTGGGACCCAATACAGCTAATTGCCCTACAAGATATTCGCTTTGAAAACCTGTAGATAAAACAGAAAATTGTTTAAAAGCGTTATCTGAGTTTTCTCTTCCAATGATCATGGTTTCTTTTGATTGATTGCCGTGAGACATTAACATCCGTTTAATTTTCTGTTTTTCCAACGTATGTAAGGTCGCCTTAATAATGTCTATTTGTTGAAATTCAGGTTGCATCAACAAAAATTGGTTCGTCGAAGTAAAAATAAGATTATTTGCGGGAAGAGTAAAATATTCTTTCGATTGACGAATTAATATTTGAACAATCTCATGATTATAAATCGTGGTATCATGGAGACGTTCTCGTACAGTCGCTTGTATTTCCTCCAACGTATGTCCGGTTAATTGTTCATTTAGAATTTGGTTAATGTACCGTAAATCATCCTGTCGTATACTGATTTTCAGATTAAAAACCATGGATCGGACAATCCCTGACTCCATGGCGAGAACAACCATAATTCGGTCAGAAGATAAGGAAATAAACTCTATATCTTTTAAGATTCCACGTTGGATCTGAGAGACGAGCACCACACCAAAAAATTGACTGGCTTTGGCTAACATCGTTGCAGTTGCCTGCATAAGATCTTCGATATTAGAAGAGAGAGTTTTTAATACGGATGACCATTTTTCCACATCCCCAAGATTAGATGAAGACGTATCCATCAGACAATCCACATAATATCGATAACCTAGGTCCGTCGGTATTCGTCCGGAAGATGTATGCGGCTGCATAACTAAACCCTTTGATTCCAAAACGGAAAGAGTGTTCCGAATAGTTGCAGGACTAATATTAAATCTATGGTGTTTTTTAAGATACGATGAGCCGATGGGCCGGTTTGTAACAATAAATTCCTCAACAGTAAATTTGAGTATCGTCGTCTCTCTCTCAGTCAAATGGATGTTTTTATTATGAATCATAGTGTAAAAATTAATTCGTTTAGTTTTTCCATGTCAATAATTGAATGCGTGTATTTTATCCTTTGGAGAATATTTTCAAAGATCAAGTTCAAATAATCTTAGATACGGCTCTGTAACTGCCAATCAAAGAGATTACTACAGATATCCCGATAAGCCAAAATGTTGTGGTGTGTTGATAATTAATTTGGAAAGTAATAATCTTATTTATATAAAGGTTTCCGGTATGAACTAATCCAATTAGTGTTCCTGTGGCAAGCAGGGCTCCAAATAATCCATGGAACATTCCTTCTAATAGAAACGGTGTTTTAATAAACAGATTAGTTGCTCCAATTAATTTTAATGTCTTAATCATTTCCGTTCTTGCATAGATCGTAAGCCGTATTGTGCTTGAAATAATAAAAATTGTAATTACGATTATAACACCTGCTACAATAATAAATGCATTTAAAAACTTTTGATAAAATCGTTCTATTCTCTGAATAAGCCTTCCTTGATATTTTACGGTATCAATTCCGGATATATTCTTAATGGATCGTATAATAGGTTCAACACTGAATTCTTCTTGACCTGTATCAATGATATTCACGACAGCGCTGGATGGGAGAGGATTGTACCCTAGCATTTCATGAATATCCTCCTCAAACTGATCTTTAAAGATCCTAATTGCATCATTGGACGAAATATAGGTAGCATTACGTACTCCCGAAATATTTCGAATTTCATTCAGAATCATTTTTGATTCTTTGTCACCCATTTCCTTTTTAAAAAATACTTCGATTTTATATTTTGAGCGCAAATATTTAATGAGAGAATTCGAATTATCAATCGTAATAAACAAGCTGCCAATAATCATGAGGGTTAAAAACACAGAAGTCACCGATGTAAATACCGTCAGCTTGTGCCGCCATACATTTTTTAAGCCTTCAAGGATTAAAAACGCTAACTTATTCATAGTCCGTTTCTTAATTTCCCCTCATGGATTTCCATAATTCGGTGTCCACGGCCTTTGATTAAGTTGTAATTATGTGATGCCATAAAGATAGACGTTCCCTCCTGATTTATTTTCTCTAAGAGTTTAATCAGTTCAAAAGCAGCTATGGGATCTAAATTCCCGGTAGGCTCATCTGCCAAAATAATTTCCGGCTCTTTTACAAGAGCACGCGCCAAACAAGCGCGTTGTTGCTCTCCACCGGAAAGTTCATTCGGTTTTCGATCTTCTTTTCCATCAAGACCAACTTCGTATAAAACATCCATAACCCGATCTTCCAGTTCAGCGCTGTCAATTCCAACGATGTGCAGTGCTAACGCCACGTTATCGAAAAGTGTTCGATCCGTGAGAAGGTGATAATCCTGAAATACCATCCCAATATTTCTTCTCAGGTGTGGAATTTTTCTACGTTTTATTTTATTCGAATGATACCCATTCACGGTAACAATACCGGACTCAGGGAATAAATCCATGTAGATTAATCGCATAATGGTCGTTTTGCCAGAACCCGTGGGACCAATTAAAAATGCAAAGTCTTCAGCATCAATTTGCAGGTCAGCATTGTAAATACCACTTTCACGATTATGGGAATAGGAGACGTTTTTGAACGAAATCATGGTTGGAAATTACCGACAATATGCCATGTATTCAATCACATAGGCAAATTTTTTGTCGTCGTTTTATCCTCGTATTTTTTGATTATACAGCTTTAGAAATGAAAAAGATTAACGGAATAACAGAATTATGAAGAAAACATAGCCGGTAATTAATCCGATAGAACTTATTCTGGAGATTGGTTGCTTCATTAATCCCAATGGAATCAAAACAAGGCCATATCCAACCATAAATGGGATTTCGAGATGAAGTATGTTCGTTGGTGAATCTAATGGATGAATTATTGCAACAATTCCGAGTACGGATAAAATATTGAATAAATTTGACCCTACAATATTCCCGACCGAAATCGCACTTTCTTTACGAAATGCAGCAATCACAGAAGTGGCCAATTCCGGAAGAGAAGTCCCGAAAGCAACCACACTCATTCCAATGACAGCCTCACTTACACCTAGCTTTGTAGCAATACCAATCGCTCCGTCAACGAAATAATCCGCCCCAAAATATAACGTAATACATCCAAGGATAAATGTTGCTGCTATCCACATGATGGATGTTTTTGTGCTCTCAACGGAATCTACTTTCCCTGATGGATGTGAAATACACATCCAAGTATAGGCGATGATGCCGGCAAAAAGAAGAATACCCTCTCCACGTGAAATTAATCCGTTCATGATAAAATAAATAAAAATAACGGTGACCCCCAGATAGATGAACACATCCCTGCGTGAACGCTCAAAATGTATCGTCACCGGAAATATCAATGAACTTAATCCAAGCACCAATCCAACATTTGCGACGTTAGAACCGATGACATTGCCGATAGCAATGGTAGATGACCCTGAGATTGCGGCTTTAAGACTCACAACAAGTTCAGGAAGTGATGTCCCAAATGCAACGACTGTCAACCCGACAACAAGTGGAGATAATCTGAATTTTTCAGAAAGTGAAACAGAACTTTTTACAATCCATTCTGCTCCATAATACAGAAGAATCGTCCCGATTGTTAAATAAAAAAGACTACCCAACATCAGGGATATATAAATTGTAATTATTGATATATTCCCAGACAGGCTGTGTCACCATATACCGGATGGTTTTGTTTTCCCGCCAGCGATTTCGAATGTTCGTTGATGAAATTTCGAATCGTGGTATGTTAGCAAATTGAATATGATGGAGTATCCATCCCGGGATAGCACTGGGTTTAAATCCCGGGCGAATGGCAACAATGACCTTACATTCTTTTAAAATTGTTTTAGGATCTTTCCATGTATGAAAATCCATTAGCGTATCACTCCCGATAAGGAAGTAAATATCGTTTTTCTCTATTTTATATTTCTTTTTAACCGCTTTGATTGTGTCAATTGAGTAAGAAACTCCTCCCCTTTCTATCTCTATATTACATAATTCAAAATGCGGATTTTCATTAATAGCAGATCTCAACATACTCACACGATGACTGACCGGCGTAATGTTCTTGTCATTTTTATGCGGCGGTGCATTTGCAGGGATGAAAAGAATTTTTTCAAAATTCTCCGCTTCACAAATAGTTTGAGCAATTAATAAATGTCCAACGTGGGGTGGATCAAATGTTCCGCCAAACAGACATATCTTCATTTTGATTTCCTATTTAATTCGTTTTCAGTCTCGGATAAAAGTGTTTCTAATTGCTTTTGGTTCTTCGTCGTGAGTTGATTACGAATTGAATCAAAATAGTCTTTGGCGGAAGAAATATCGGATAACTTACAATAGGATTCTACAATTTTAACTTGGGTTTTCTCTACCAGCGATGTATCATAATATTTAGACAGGATTTCTTCAAAGGCAAGAATGGCGGAATCAAATGCACCAAGTTTAATATACAATATCCCGGTTTCATATACTTTCTTCCCAAGTTTTTCACGCAAATCCATGATTGTTTTCTGAGCTGAATGACGGAATTCCGAATCGGGATAATCCTCCATAAACTCCTGAAGTTTATCAATTGCATTTTCGGTGTAAGACTGATCATGAAAATATTTCGGTGATTCATATACAAAAGATTCACAAATGCGCCATCTTGCTTTTTCTACATACGGACTGAACCCCATCCTTCTGGTTAATCGGTCAAACTCTGAGATAGCCAACAGATATTCATCATTTAGAAAATAGGATTCTCCGAGATAAAACAACACATCATCACCTAAATCAGTATGAGATGCTTTTAATACTAATGATTGAAATACCTCTTGAGCTTTTAAATACTTTTCCTTCTCCAGTAAGGATTTTCCATAGTCAAATTGTGCAGGGAAATCATCAT
The DNA here is from genome assembly GCA_014381855.1 of Fidelibacterota bacterium. GTDB lineage: Bacteria > Fidelibacterota > Marinisomatia > Marinisomatales > JACNKV01 > JACNKV01. The sequence continues at coordinate 51,072 of JACNKV010000115.1, forward strand.
CTTTTGGACGATTCCCGGCGCAACCAATTATGAAGATGCTTATAAGCCCGATTAACATTACTTTTTTCATTGAATTTTCCTTTATTGCATTTTGATATTGCTTAATTAATGGTTTCGGAAATATTTTACCATATCATTGAAAAAGAAATACCACCAATTCCATAAGGTGCTGATTTGTTGTACATTAACCCAACAGATGTATCGTATTCTTTTTCTTTCTTATTCTCTCCTGCCGTCCATACAGCTTCCAACCCACTAATAACATGGTTAAACATAATCGCACTCACGGCATACGTTGCCATATTTAAATAGGTATTCGCTTCATATCTTTGATTAAGATAGTCTTCTTTATGTTTTGTCATTACAACAATTTTTTGGCCATCTTCAATTTCTTTATTTTCCTTCCACCATAGTGCATACGTAGAGTCCCCAATTGTTTCCCATGTATCATCCCAGCCGGCGACGAATTTATCATATTTCCCGATATTTTCATAAAAGTCTCTGTTCCGTAACACGGTGGCATTTTCTAAGAACGTCAGTCCATCCGGTGTCGCAAGCGTATCTGAGGGGAAATAGATTCCATCATAAATAATCGTCAGGTCATGAGATCCGCCCCCAATACTTATATCACGCAAGGTTGTATCTAAAAGTGCTTCAGCTTCAAACAAAACTGTACCGGTAACCCAGTTCTCTAAATCCCAGTAGTCGTCGGCAAAAGCTTCATAGTTTAAGCGTAAGTCTTCCGCTTTTAGATTCCACTGCCACCAACCAACGATTCCTGCAATTTCAATTCCGGCAAAAAGTGTTGGTTTCCACCAAGAATCGTTGTTATACACTTGCCCCCACCCCGGGATGACCAACGAGCGAACCATTGCCTGTGCCGGATAGGATTTCTCTTTTTGATCTGTCGAATCTTCATCAGTATTTGCAAAATAAGAAACATCATACTTCATTTCAAAACGATTGTCATAAGACGAGAGGATATCCTTTCCAAATCCAAAAGATAAGATTAAAATTATGCTCAATAGTGTTTTCATTATTTTTCTCCTTAATGATTCAATATTTTCAAAAACCAAACAGGGCTGTAAAATACCAACGTATCTCTTCGCCGTAGTTAATATTCTTTTTTTCAAAATTATCTAAGCCATAATGGGCTTCTACGCCAATTGCAGTGGGGTAATTATAAAATGAAAAACCATTTACACGCCATTGAATTCCTACACTTTTTTTCCAGTCAGGAATTGTTGTTGTCCATGCATCTCCCGCTTGCACAATGAATCCAAGCACACTGTTTTGCAAGATGAACCAGCCCAAAGCGTAATGCTTTTCCCGAAATAACGGGATTCGAAAATCTAACTCCGCGATGGCTTTATTTGTTCCCTCAATACTGTAAAAAGAATACCCTTTAATTCCGTCCATTCCACCCGCAAAATAATTGAAGAATGAATCCACTTTTGTTGTCGTAATCCAACCTAAATCAGTGTGTGCGGAAAGACACAATCGGTTTGTATATGGAATTTCCCAGTGATAGGAGCCTTTCAGTTCTATACGACCAAGATCATTCTGTTTAAATTGTTCAATGAGAGTACCCGCATCAGAAAAATCAAGTCCATCTATAAAATCATTATTTTCGTAGGCAACATGAACATCTATGTCAAAGCCATTCGACGGATTTATATTTCCATCTGCCCGAGATTTTGAAGCAGATGTGTGCAAATTTACTCCCGTAACAACGCCTCTGTAGTAATCATATGACGCACCCCCTTGAATGTTCTCTGTCGGGATATTTTGTTTAACATGTGCACGGTATCGTTGCCAAAGCGTATATATTTCTAAAGAGTGCATTCCAAGAATCGGAACTCTAAATCCACTCTTAAAAGCCAGCATCCTGAATTTTAAATTGTCATCGATGGGATACACATCTCTCCAATTAAATGAATCCGTTTTGTTACGGGTTAAATAAAACACTTGTGCAAATAGAGTCGGGTAAAACCTCTTGAATTCAAAAAGGAAAAATAAGTCCAGATCCTTCATGGTATTCATAGATGCACCACCAAATACCGATAATCTCTGAAGAACTTCACTTGAGTAAAAGAAAAAACCCGGCTTCAGCGTTCCATAATCTATCATTAGTTTTGGCATGAGAAACATCGGAGGAAAGGCATCTTGATATGTCGATGGGACTGTAGAGTCCTTTGTACCGATATGTTGTGAAAGATATTGATTCCTTAAATAATAATCCGGTGAATAGCCGACAACCGCGGAATTTACAAACTGTTGGGAATCCAGCAATGCGATTGAATATCTTCCATTGTCATATAAAGAATAAATTACCTGACCGCTCTTATTAACGTCAGACATGAATGCACCACCGGTAGCATTTGTAAGATACCCTTGTTCTTTCGTCTCTCTATTTATAGAATATAAATTAAAGACTCCACTGCGATCATCGCTGTAAATTATCGTTTCTGCAGAGCTAAAAGAAGGGTCTCTCTCATCCCATTCTGAGTTAGCTAGAATATCTTCTTCGTGAAGATTGTTCAATGAAATTTGAGAAATATTTCGAAAATGGTTGAGGGTGTAATCCACAATAATTTTGTTGGTATTCTTATTTATAGCGAGTGTATGTAATATGCGATGATCCTTATAATCCGTAACTTGCGTAATTGACTTAGAGTCAAGGTTTAAAAGAAATACATTCTGAATACCTCCGCGAGTAGATATGTAAGCAAGACTTGAATCTCTAGTAATAAATACAGGCGAAAATGCACGAGCTTCCTCAGTTAATCTGTCCTCTTCATCATTTTTGAAATTGTATTCAAATAAGTCGAAATATTTTGATCCGTGTTTATTTGGAAATGTTGGTTTTTTTGAAAAATAAATTACGTCTCCCGATGGATTCCAAGTAACGGCACTTTTTACGCCGGAAACGAACTTTTCTTCCATGCCGGATTTCATATCGTAAACAAATAAATCTGTTTGAGAAAAATAATCATTTTCCTGATTGGAAATGAATGCGAACCGGTTTCCGTCTGGTGACCATATCGGGTGTAAATTGGTCGTACCTTTCTTAAGTAAGACTTTTCCTTCACGACGATTAGTTTTAATCGACTCTGTTAATTTTTCGTAATACTGTTCTAATGTGCGTTGGAAATCATTATAGAGTTCATCTCCGGTAATACCAATACTTCGCTTTATCGCATTGCCAATCGAAAATTGAAACGGAGAAGATAATTCAACCATAATCATTTTTAATTTATCCGTTCCATATTTTTCGGCAATAAATCGGCACATCGCATATCCGGCATTATAGGTGGATTCATTCCCGATTCCCGTCTTTCCAAAAGTGTTCATCTCGGTAAATGTGAGCAGATTATTATGCAAAACTCTGTCGCGGAGTATCATATCTCTGTGTGTATCCCAATTATCCAAATCTGCACCTTCATACATATATTGTGCTGTTCCTTCCGCTAGCCATGGAGGTACAACCGTTCCCGGAATCGGATAGCTGACCAATGTGTTCGGATATCCGTATAAAACGTCTTTTCGTTTCTCCTTTTCGTAACCCATCCACTGTAAATATGCCCCGGGTATTTTCATCCCGGCCTTCATGGCGGTTTGGATTGAAACAATATGCGTAAACTCGTGGGTAATAACATTTTGCAGCCAACGATGACTTCCTCGGAGTTCAAAATCCAATGGGGATGTCCAAATATAAATTTTATTATCATAGTAGTATGCAGCGCCATTGGAAATGTCATCCGTATCTAAAAAAATAATATGTGTTTTAGACGGTGGCTCATATTGATATAATTGGGTGACGTGAGGATAAATCTTTTCGGCTACCGTAGCCCCTTCTCTGGCGGATAATTCCGTCTGGCCATAAAAGTGGATCATAAAATGATCCGTTTCAATTGTCTGCCAATCAAGCTCAGGGTGATTATAATCTACCTGAGAAAACCCAAAGGATATTAGAAATAATATAAAAACACGTACCATCAGTGAATCACAGCAATCTTAATGATTTTCGTCTGAGTCTTCTCTCCCGCTTTTGCCGTTACATTCGCAAAATAGACACCGGATTCAATGTCGCTCACGTTCCAAATAACTTCATTTGGCATACCTTGTGCGGGATGCTCTATGAAAAATCTCTCAACATAATACCCTGCAAGGTCATAAATATTAATTTCGATGGATTCAGCAGATTCAGTTTGAATTCGAAGAGTCACCAATCCATCGCGTGAAGGATTGGGATAAGCATAGCATCGGTCTGCATCTAAAAGTTGTGATTGGTTGGCAACAGATTCAGAATATTTCAATGCCAATGTTCTTGACTGATAAGGATTCCCATTCTGATGAGACCACTCATTCCCCATGGGGTCAGTTGCTTCATCAAATTTCCAAAGATTAAACGATGTTGCTAAGTAAGAAAATTCCGTCATATTTCCAAAATACTGAATTTCCTCCGTCTGAAATTTTGCAATCTCATACAGTGTTTCGCCAAAATAATTTAATATGACAATCCGATCTCCACTGCTGGATTCGACCGCTATTTCCGGATGGTTATCTCCCACCACATCAAAGGCAAATATTGGCGAATTAAACTGTTCTCCTAACGGAAATCCGGGCATTAAAATAAGATTTTTATCAAACGCATATAATTTACCTGCATCATCAGTAGCTAGTATATCCGGGTTCCCATCCAAATTAAGGTCAATAGCTGCGATAGAGACAAAATTCATGTCTTGGTATGCAACTAAATGAGAACCGGGTTTATAAATACCTAATCCACCATCTTCTTCAATTATTGCTATTAGTGTATCAGTTGAACTATGTAATACTGCTTCTTTTTGAAATTGTTGATATTGTACTGTTCCCAACATACTAATTTGAGTATGATATTGATTATTAACAATCCATATTGGATCAAGATATGGTTCATCTTCTTCCGGAATTACATTTAGCTCTTCTTCATAATATTCAAAACTATAAAGATAGGAAGAATCATCATTATGGACAGCAACATAGATTCTGGTAGGTAAACCCGGTTGACTAAACTTTGTTAAATGTGCTTCTCCATCAATAATAAATGTCCCATCATTTGCAATAAAATATTTTCGATTCATAACATCATTTTCCGGAGCCCACCACAGTGAATCTTTTCCCCCGATTATTTCTTTTGTGCCATCATCATTGATGTCGCACACCATACGAAAATACGCGGTCGTATCAGGAAAACCGTTTACTAATAATGTATTTGAAACCGTAAACGTCATCGTATCATTTGGAGCACTTATATTTTCGATCTGTGTAAAGGTTGATACTCCATCATTTGATTGCGTATTCGGGTAGGTGTAAGGACCAAAAACAGGTTCACCTGTCCCATTGATGGATGCATACTCTTGGTTGCCCTTAAACCACATATCGCCAAAATACCCGCTGGAAGGGTCTGCGAACATGTGAATAGAGGGATACCCGATATCCTGAGCACCGTCAGCTTCTTCTAAATCAATCCCGGGTCTGCTGCGATCAGCATTAATGGAATACCAATCCGGTGCTGAGTTAATTACAGATTCATCCACATGCCAAATGAGTAATCCGGAAGCAGGAAGTCCTATATCATAACTTGGGACGGATGTAATGACTCCGTTATCTTCAATCTCAATGTTTACTGAATCAAATAATATTTTGTAAAAAGCCGGATAATCACCGGTTTCTTCCCAAATAGCAAACCGGGTTGAATCAATACTGACCCCGTCTTTGTGCCAATTATTTCTGTTTTCAATCAGAAAATATTCATCCTGATTAATATTAACTTGGATAGGCGAATCGTCGATATGTGTAGCCGAAAGTGAAATCTTCTCTGCTGTGGGGATGATAACTTCCGGCGACGTCCATCCTGCCCATTTTCGGGTCCACGCGTCCGGTGGTGATGGAATTATCCCCCGTCCGTTGTTTGATCCCTGATCCATGAGCCCAAAAACGCCGATACCACTCTCCCCTGTTTCGGTATTCCACAAAGGTGGTAATCCTACGGAAAATCCGATCATTAACGCAAATGTACCGGTAAGACCAAATTGATATTCACACGGATCCTCTGATGAGGAAAATATGGACTCAGTCTCAGGGAATAATAAATGGTTTTGTGTTTCCGGTAAAATCATTCCATGTTCGACGCCATTGATAGGTGTTCCCAACATTTCACGGTCAACATAGGTTGAGGGAATATCTTCCGGTGTAGGGTCAAGCGTCGGGAGGGAAAAATCCTGCCCGATACCAGCATGAAATACAACCACCAAATCATATTCATTATACGGAATTGTATCAGCTACAGTCAGCGCGTCACGAAAAAGTTGGGTTAAGCTCTCTTCGCGAGCTTCATCCGTTACACCATACGGATGATACCACGACATGATATTTGGTAATGTATATGTAGATTCAGGCTCGTCCGGATAGACCGTTGAATGTTGTATATCTATGCCAAACATACTATCGGAAACTGTTCGATAATATGAATCTACAGCGTTGAGTTGCGATATAAAATACGCCTGATTATGCGGAGGTGGATCTATGGTATAACTCCCGCATGCTTCCGTATCAAGGGTGAGCAAAAACGTACCATCTCCCGTTGTACCGGGCGCGTCATCCACGGCAAATTCTACCCGGATTGCTGCGACCTTAAGAAACCCGGTTAAGCTGTCAGAAAATGCAGAAGTAACGAAAATGAGCAGGATGAATATCCACGTCCTGCCCTGAGAGTGCAACATGAATGAGCGTGATAGTTGTTAAAATTGCCAGTTCAATGAGAAGCGCATGGTGTTCGTCAGCGGATGCCCAACCTCACCGGATGTGTAGCCAAAATCAAACCCATATTCGCCAAAACGAAGTCCAACGCCGATTGTCGGATTAGCAATTTTTCCTGTTTTGTCGTAGTAAAACCCGGTACGCAGGGCAAAGTACTTTGAGTACCAATATTCAATTCCAAAATTATGAATTAATTTATCTAATTCATTCTTAATTGAGCGTTTATCGCCACTTCCAACTTCTATATCGCCGTAAGCATTATATCGCCCCCAATCCGAGTCACCAGGCTCAACATGATCTGTTCTAACCATTTCATTCTCGTCAGGTTCTCCATCTCCATCTATATCATTTGCGGCATCCCATTCATATCCGCCAATCATCCCATCTTTTTTTCCATCTGAGGGTGCCAAATCCTGATCTCCGCCTAAAATCCAATCGTCAACCCATGAGGTAAAAATGGCAAAATATATCGGGTCGGTATGCGCGATTTCTTTCTTACCATCTTTGTTATATTCACCATCCGGGTCTGAATGCCCCTCTTCGTCGTATCGTCCGACATAGCCATCGCCGTCCCAATCCATATCCGGATAGGAAGCAACCAGCATTTTATTCACATCATACACAAGGTTCAATCGGTTATATTCTGAGTCAATCAGGTGGTAGTTAAAACCGAGCGTAAGGTTTGTGGGCTGGGGGTCTGCTTGAGCAGGATCAATAAACGCCACTTTTGGACCGATATTCGTTACAGTTGCGGCAACGTCTAATCGTGAGAGTAAAAATTCTTTGTGAAGATAACCAAGATCAAATCCGAAATCAATGGAGGTCCCTTTCCCCTCTTCAGCTCCTGCTCCAAACTCTGTAAGGTGTTGGTAAGATATTTTGGCATTGAGTCCGAAAGCTGAGTTCGATGACAACATAGCACCATAAGAGATCGTTGATGCCATCATAAAACTGGTAAAGACTCCTTGATAGTCATCAGGATGATCTCCCATCCTAATTTGCTCACCAAGATTTAAATAAATGATATGGCCTCCCAACGTCCCAAGATGCGGAACGTGACGGCGAAATGCTAAAAAATCGTAGTAGAGGTCATCTGCTAAGTTTGGTAGCCAATTGACGTGCATCATGGCGATTTCGGTTCCTTTGAGAAAGCCAAGCCCTGCCGGATTCCAGTAACTTGCATATGCGTCATCAGCGATTGCGATTTGAGCTTCGCCCATGCCTCCGGCACGTGCACCCGGGGAAATAAGTAAGAAAATAGCACCGGCTTCACTTTGCGCGAAACCATGACCGGTGATGGTCAGTGTGATGAGAAATGCAGTTGTGATAAAACGCTTCATATTAGAGACTCCTAAGTTTTTGAATGAAGTTTTGGGACACCGTCCCTTTTTTTGTAAGAATGTGTTAGCGTTTAGTGATGCATTTTCTCCTGATAACGGGAGCGAATATATCCTGTGTTACGCTCGTTAGTCAAGGATTGTTTCTTACAAATTGCCGAAGTGATATTTTCCTTATAATTTTAGTTTAGCAGGAAAAGGGATAAAAACGGAACATATGTAATAACTAAAACAGCAATCAGCCGGATGAAAAAGAACGGTAATGTAGATTTGTATATCGTGGGCATATCACGATTGAAGCGATAAGCGGACAAAAAGAGATTCATTCCAACTGGAGGAGTAAAGAAACCCAGTTCAAGATTTGCAATAAAAATCACTGCAAGATGTATTGGGTTTATTCCAAAATGCGCTCCAATGGGTGCAATTAAGGGGGCAATGACAATCATGGCGGAGAAGATATCCATAAAACAGCCCACGGCAAGTAGGAAGACATTTAGCATCAAGAGAAAAGTGAGTTTTGATGTAATCGCCGTCTTTACCCATGTAAGTATCATTGCCGGGACTTGGGCATCTACAAAATAACTTGTCAGCCCCATGGCGACTCCAAGTATGATAAGCACCCCTCCTACCAGCGTTGCACATTCCACAATAATTCCCGGTAACTTCTTCAAAGATAAATCCTTATAAACAAAAACCTCTATAAATAGAATATAAACTACGGATATGGCGGCAGTTTCCACTAACGTTGTAAAACCGGCAAACACTCCTGATAAAATAATAATTGGGATTAATATTTCCCATTTGGTTTCAACAATAGATTTAAGAACTTTTTTTATATTAAAGGGCGGTCGTTTAATTTTTTGAATCCTTCCCTGAAAGATAGACCAACCTGACATCAGAACAATCAAAAGTATGCCTGGAATAAGTCCGGCTATAAATACACTTTTTACACTAATTCCTGCGGTCACACTATAAATAATTGCCGGTAAACTTGGCGGAAAAAGTAGCCCTATCGACCCGGCGACGGTAATGAGTCCGAGTGTAAACTGATCAGAATACCCCTCTTTTTTCAGGAGTGGGTAAAGCAGTCCGCCCAGCGCAAGAATGGTAACACCGGAGCCCCCGGTTAATGCAGTAAAGAATCCGCAAAGAAGAACCACGACCACTGGAGTTCCACCCGGTATCCAGCCAAATAATGCACTGAACAAACGAAACATGCGCTCGGATGCCTTACTCTCTGCCAACAAATATCCCGCAAGCGTAAATAATGGAATAGTAGGTAAAGTAGGAGAAACAACGATGCGGTATGTTTCGGCCGGAATAGATGCGATGGGTGTAGAATCCATCCAAAATAATAAAGCAGCAATTCCACCTAACCCAACAAAGATAGGCGCACCAAATACCAATGAAAGTAATAGAATCAACATACCAAACCAAACAAACCACGATTGCTCAACAAATGCATCGGTAATCGATAACATAAACCATATCAGAGATACCATCAAGATAGATCCGATATAGAAGCGATCTTTTCCGCTATTTTTTAGGATATGAAACGCGATCAGGGCAAATCCAATGGGAATAATCAATTGAGCAAACCAACGCGGTATATTGGGCGCGATATCCACCGGATAAAGAAATTCCCACTTTATAAAGTGGATACTTCCCCACATCAATGAAATAATGACAATAAAGGAGACAGTTTTTGCCATCCACCGCCCAAAATGAATTTCATTTTCAGAATTGAAAAGCGGTTTTACAGACAACGATAATAATTTATTCTGCTGTGCGGCTAATACTGCACCTATAAAGCCAATCCACAATGTTAAATGTTGTACTAAAACAGGTGCTGCCGGAATACCACGAACATCCAGCCAACGAGACACAGTCTCTATTACCGGAATGAAAATCATTGCAAAAAAAACTGCAAGAGCAAGAATATCTTCACCCAACCTCAAACGATCCATTATTGGACGTGGCTTCATCTGGATTTGCTTTTCATTTTTGGCATGTTTATTCTTTCCTCTTTTAATTTCATCATTTTATCAAATATTTCTTCTGGAACATACGCCCCGCGAATGAAAGGATACCATGTTTGAATAAATTGTTTCCACTGTTCTTTTTCGTCATTTGTTGGTGTATGAATAACCAACCCATGCTTTTTCATAACGGCTATGGCTGCTTGATCATCGTACCGGTTTTTTTCTTGATGAATCTGAGCCATTTCTTGTGCAATCTTCATAATAATATTTTGATCAGAGAGTTTTATTTTATGCCAAGTTCGTAAATCAATAACAACCGCTGCTGATAAGACACCCCAATTGATGTCCAACATATGATTTGCGACCCCAAACCATTGAGAGGATAAAGAAAACAGCGGTGTTGTCGCAATTGCATCGACTAACCCTGTTTGCAAGCCGGTCAATACATCGGTTGTCGCAAGCGGTACCGGACTAAATCCGCCTTTTTTCCACAGTTCTGCGGATTTATAATCGCCTGCCCATGTAAATATTTTTGTTTTTTTCAAATCTTCAGGCAAACGCACCGGATGTTTTGTAAACCAATGTGCCCACCCTACGTCTGCCCAAAAAAGAAGTTTAAACCCGGCAGCTTCAATCCCGGCGACTAAATCATCAGATATTCGTTCCCGGTACCAATCGACATCATCATAGTCTTCCAATAAGAGTGGAATATAAAAAGCCTGAACGTTCCGATTTAATTCAGACAATCCTTCGAGACTAATGGCAGCTCCCTGAATTTGACCGATACGCATTTTGCGTATCATGTCTCGTTCGTCACCCACAACGCCACCCGGATAAATTCTCAGAACGACTGCACCATCTGTTGCTTTTTTCCATTGTTGTCCCATCTCAAGCATCATACCATGCCACTTTGTTCCTTCGGGAGCAAGCGTTGCCATCTTGATGACAGTTTTACCGTTTATGGATGAAAAGATAATTATCATAACCATGACAATTATCCGGTGGTAATACTTATAATTGTGTTTCATATTTTCCTTTAGTAAAATAATTCATCTGTTTGTGTTAATAACCATTCCGCCCTGGATTGTGCAATAATATTACTGAAATATAATTCCGGATTATCATTTGCTTGCAAGGATAATACTTTATTTAACAAGGATATAAATTCAGACCGATTCTGTGTTAGAACGGAAATTTTTTCAGCGTAAGTTACGTACAACGAACAATCCAAACCGTTGGAAGCAATAATTGCTTTTTCATAGTAACTCAACGCATGTTTTTCAGTGGTCGCATTTTTATCCGGACGACTCATCAAGTATGAAAACATCGCTGAAGATAATGCCCCATAATTCCAACCGGGAGATATTTCGATAGCATGTTCCAATAACCATCCAATGTCCGGCAGTTGAATTAGGTCTGCTGGGTTCGCTCTACCAGCTGATATTTTACCGCCAATTGCTGCTGCCGTCCAATAGACAATTGGGACATCTTCTGTTTGCAATATATGTTGAGTTGATTTTGTCTTTATCCATTTTGGGAAATCCGGATGTCGAATACTGAGCGCATGAAGACCATATTTTTCCGCACGTGTAAAATATGTAATCGATTCATCATATAAGGAAATTGCTGTTTGATATGATTCAGATTTCAATCGATCTGCTTTTTCTAAAAGAAAACCGTATGCATATTGTGTGTTGAGTTTCGTTGCTGTGATTAAAAGCTCCAAATCATTTGGATTCTTTTCTATTAATTTTTCTAAATGATCTACCTTATACCGAAAATATGAGGATGTGAGATTTGGTTGATGTTTCAGATAATAGGCTGGCGCACATGCACTCGCAAACAATATAATAAGAATGCACATTAAATAAAAACGGCTGGAGGTATACAAATCCCCAGCCATTTGTTCAATAAGCAGATTGGTTTTTTGATTAGGAGTCAAGTTCCTCATAGAGCGAAAAAGATTTGCAGATTTGATGCACGTGTTCTTTTATGGAAGCCGTCAGCGTTTCATTTTCAGGGTCCAGAATAACTTGGTCAATGAGATTTGCAATAAGCTTCATCTCTTCTTTTCCCATTCCACGAGTCGTAATTGCCGGAGTACCAATTCGTATTCCACTCGTGATAAACGGGCTTTTTTGATCAAAGGGAACCATATTTTTATTCACAGTAATTCCGGCACGTTCTAACGCATTTTCGGCTTTTTTCCCGGTAATTCCCTTGTTAGTTAAGTCAATAAGCATCACATGGGTATCTGTTCCGCCGGAGACTAACGCATAATCTTTTTTCAGAAATTCTTCTGCCATCGTTTTGGCATTTTCTACTACGTGTTCAGTATAATCTCTAAACTCGGAGGTTAGTGCTTCACCAAATGCAACCGCTTTTGCCGCAATGATATGCATTAAAGGTCCACCTTGAATTCCGGGCATAACAGTAGAATCAATGAGTTCCGAAATATTTTTTACCCGTCCGGATTTTGGCGCTACTTTTCCCCATGGATTTTCTCTGTCTTTTCCCATCAGAATCATTCCACCCCGAGGACCTCGAAGCGTTTTGTGTGTCGTGGTTGTTATGATATCGCAAAATGGCATCGGAGAAGGATGCAATCCGGTGGCAACTAAGCCGGAAGGATGCGCAATATCTGCCATAAGAAACGCCCCGACTTCATCTGCAACTTCGCGAAATTGCTCAAACTCGATAAACCGCGGATAAGCACTTCCGCCACAAATTATAAGTTTGGGTTTGTGTTTTCGTGCTAAAGATAGTACTTCATCAAAATCTACGCGCCCCGTTTTCGGATGCACATGATAAGAAACAAAATTGTACAATTTTCCTGAGAAATTCACCGGACTGCCGTGCGTCAAATGTCCGCCATGTGCAAGATCAAGTCCCATCACGGTATCTCCCACATCCACAAATGTCATTAATGCTGCCATATTTGCTTGTGAACCGGAATGAGGTTGTACATTTGCATATTCAGCAGAAAATAGTATTTTCGCCCGGTCTCTGGCGATATTTTCTGCCTCATCCACGGCTTCACAACCGCCATAATATCGTTTCCCGGGATACCCTTCTGCGTATTTGTTCGTCATGACGCCACCGGCCATCTCCAATACAGAGTAACTGGTGAAATTTTCCGACGCAATTAATTCCAGCGTAGTTTGCTCCCGCCGGGACTCTTTTTGCAATATCTCAAATAATTTGGAATCTGTCTTCTTCAAAAAGGACATGAATCGTTTCCTTTACCAACCGGGTTGTTTCTTGAGCTTTTCGTCAACCCATTTGTAACATGCTGACTGTGGCTTGAGATATCCTCTGCTTTTTACGTCAGAGTCTAACATAAACCAGTTCGCTTTCGTAAAGAGAACTTCATTTTCTTTTAACCACGATTTGGAATTAGAAAAACGATAACATCCTTCCTCTTCGCCCTTTTCAAAATAATTATACGCCAAGGTAGCAATCACACGATCATCAAGAGAGATATCAGCAGATCTGCAATATTGAAACGTTTTATAATAGACATCTCCTTTTTGCCCGAGAGATTCACCGGATGACCTTGATATCTGAACACTTTTATCAGCCCATCGCATGGCTTTTTCGAAATCCTCCAATTCAACATTTATATTCGAAATCGTAATGGGCGTCTTTATATCTCTGGGATCTAACTTAAACAATTCTTCGTAAGTTTTTGAAGACGAGGCAAGGTCGTCATTCCGATAATGTGCTTCCGCAAGTTTATTCAATGCAATTTTACTTGTATTATCTACTCTGACAACACGTTCTAAAACTTTGACGGCTTCAGAAAACCGATCATTCACAAGGAGATTTTCAGCATAATCAATACCGTATGATGTATTATCAGGATTTTGTTCAAATCGTTCTTTCATGAAACTTAGCGGGTCTTTACCGCTTTTTTTGAACGCAACAACGATCTCACTTTGAGCAATTTCATTTTCGGGATCTCTCTCCAAAATCTTGCGCAATACGAATATTTGGTCGTCAAACCTATCGTTATCGCCATATAATTCTGCTAGATCAGTCATAATGTTCAGATCATCCGGAACCATGTCAATCAATCGTTCATATTCATTAATTTGTTGACTAATTTTATTTTGCTTCTTATAGGCATACGCCAATCGTTTTCTTAAATTAACATCGTCCGGTAAATTTTGAAGTCCTTTTAACAAGACAACCTCTGCACTGTCAAGTTTACCAAGATTCTCATACGCGACGGCATAGTACAGATAGATTTCTGAGGCATAGTCTGTGTCCCATTCATCACATCCAAGTTCTATAATTTCACCGTAGACTCTCGAGGTTGCCGGCCAGTCTCGATTTCGGTAATATTCTGCCGCACTACTCATTAACCGTGGACATCTCCGCTCACGAAGTGAATCCAACTTTTCTAAGTCAGCACTTCCGTCATCCACAGGTTTTGATGGTGGTACACACATGCTGAGAAAGAACGTGGCTAACAAAATGGATATTATTTGGTAGTTTGATTGTATTATTTTCATTTTATCTTTGTCTCCGTTTTACGAACCATAAATCACCAATACTTAACCCCACATTAATGTATTGAATTATTTCATTTTCAAAATATAAGCCATTTCTTACTGCAAGAGAATATCCAAAATCAACTTGATTTTTCATAGGGCCAAATTGTATTCCTATGCCAAATGAAATGCCCTTTTCATTAATCCATTCTTCTGATGATGAAATTAGAAAACGTTTCATTGACAGACCAAATCTGTATTCAAAAATATCTTTGCTGCTTCGTGACAGCTGAGGAGTGAATTTACTTAAGCCGATATTCCAATGGTCCGAAGATTGGATTCTTTCTCCAATTACGGAAAAATCCTCCGCTTTATTTGAATTATCCTGCCAATGCTGCCACTCTGTCTGAAAACTTACTGATTTGCGTTTTATGTCAAAACCAACATGATATTCCGTAGGTGAAAGGACATTTTCGAAGATGTTTTCAACCGGAGAAGGAATTAAACTCGGAGACGGGAAATCCCACGAATCGTAATTCCCTAAATCAGAGGCGTACGTGGTTGTTGCATCTTCAAATGGATGGTAAATATGTTGTTCGAGCGAAATAGGAGATAACGCAGAAGAAAATGACAAATAAGCACCCACGTCGTACTGTTTGAACTTTAGTCGCTGACTGTGGAAATATACATGAAACAATACACCGTTGTAAATATCCCGTTCTTTTTGGATGTAATCTAATTCATTAACGCGAAGTGTTTTTACTCCACGGGATGACCCAAATAAATATTCCAGAGAAACTGCCATTCTTTCATGCTCCGTCAAGGGGAAAGAGAACGCAGCTGACAGCGAATTAATACCGCCATATCCGGAAATAGTTTTCTGTAATGAAAGTGTGTCTTGAAATACGGGGTCAATATATGCTGTCTCAGGTCCTTGTAAAAGGAAATACCTGTCTAAATACGGTGTAACGGTTAATCCAAATGCATAGGTATTTTTCATAGGCACGATTAGCTGAAATTTTCCGACACCTGTAATTTCGTTTTCTATTGCGGGGATTTCAATCTTGGAGTGGTTTACTTTGTACCCCAAGGAAATATACGCATAAGAAAGTTTATTCCATGTTACCGGATTTATTAAGGATACTCCCTCTCTGAAAGAAGGCAATAATCCGGCTGAAGATGTTCCCAAGGATGCAGGGTCCGATATCCCAATCCGGTTTCCTATGCCATATGTGTTTATCATTGACTGACCAAAAACAACTGTCAATAATACAATGCTTGTAATCAGTCTATTTCGTAACCACATATCGTACCTTTATATAGGGATGAAACGTATCGTCATTGATAAATGTTTGGGTAATAAACGGGTTATTTTCAGCAGAACTTGATAACTGTAGCTCATATCGTGATAATTGTCCAAGATGAAGATATGCAATAAAATTCCTAAGGTTTAGAATGACATAATTGTCCGTTGTATCGGTGAATGCGGAACTAGCCCCAATAAATTCAAGGCTGGTCGTGTCCATAACTTCTACCGAAAACAGGTTCATATCTACTGAATCTCTTAAAGGATAGGATAAAACTTTATAGCCGGCATTTTCAAACTCATCTCCATCTCGTTGCAAGTATAAATCTGCATCTTTAAAAACAATAGAATCAGAGAATGTATTCAGCGTATCCAAATTGAATTTTAGTATTGATTTTAACCCTTTTGCTCGTCCGATAGAGAATCTTCCTTCATTTTCTACCCAATCACCCGGATTAACAATTGTCAGTTTTTCAATCGTAGAAAATGTCGTGGTTAATGTATCTGTCCAAGTTGAGTCAGTATTCTCACTTATTCGGAAATAATGCACGTCCATCTTTGGTGCATTAAATGCCACCAGACTATCCATCCTTTCACCGCCGATTATTTTATATGTAAATGAATTAAGGCGATTTGTGTCTAATATAAACTCTTGAAATATATCAGTTACATCAAACTGGAATGACGAATTATCTAAGGTATCTGTAACAATTGTGACAGCTCCGGAGGATGTTGTCTGTAAGTTGCCGTCTATATTAAAAGTAAAAAAGGATGATTCTTCCTGTGAAAATAGGTTGGTGTCACCATCGCTGGAAAAATAAAAAAGTTCAGGAGGAGTAATCGTGTCTTCCGATGTAACCAAGTTTAGTGTAAAATAAACTGCATTAATGGAAAAGACAGACATTATCAAGCTATCAGCCGAATAAAGTGTATCCAGAAAAAAATCGGCCTCAACCGGTGTAATTTCTACCAAGGAATAAATATCAGAATAACCTTCTTGACTTCCGTAGAATAATTCACTCACCCCGCCCATTTCCGGTGAAGAGCGGTATGAGCGAAAATAACTGGTGGAATCAGGATCTAATCGAAATGACATAATCGTTCCGACAATAGAGTCATCCGGAGACGGTTCCGGCTCTCTTGTACACCCGATAAAGATGCTAAGAGTTGCGAGCCACAGAAAGTGGTTTATAAAATGTGTATGTTTCATGAAAGATGGTCTGTGTACGTTCGATTAGTCAGAAAGTTTCTGAAGAGTTGCTTCTAAGTCTATGGCAACTGCGTCATAATCGGGAGATGCGTCATCCCATTCAATCACGGTCACTTTATCCTTGTTTTCTTTAACACCTTCTAATTTAAGGAGGTCTTCTGATACCTTATTATTAGGGGTATCAAAAACAATCACTTGATCAGCGAAAAACGATGCTGCTTCATGACAATTGACATGATCATCCTTGAAAAAGTCAGGGAGTTTTACTCCTGCCAAATCAAAGGATTTTCTGCTAAATACATCATAGTCACCCAAAGAATGTACTACATGCACAGTTTTTATCCCTTGATAAAATTCTTTATCTCGGTACAATTGTTGATAAACGATGGGGATAAATGATGTCTGCCATCCACAGCCCAACATGATGTCCGGACTCCAAAATAAGTGCGGCAGCGTCGCAAGAGCAGCACTTCCATAGAATGAATATCTCATGTCATTGTCACTAAGAATCCGTCCATTTTTTGATTTATATAATAAATTTGTTAAGGGTTTAAACCAATTAATATCTTCGAGGAAATACACCTGAACTCTTGTCTTTGGAATAAAAGCGCTCTTGGCAGAAGTTATAATTTCTTCTTCATTGTAAATAAATGGTATTTCTCTTAGGCGAATCACTTCTCGTAAAATATATTTTCGTTCGCTTACGAAACCATATTTTGGCAACATTGTACGAATATCATGACCTTTTCCTTGGAGGGATAAAGGAACTTTTACAGAAAAGTTACCTAATGAAGAAGTACTTGCAAATGGAGATATCTCCGTTGTTATGTAAAATATTTTTAACGCCATAAATTAGTCTACTCTATGTTTAATTGTTTTAAAGTTTCTTTTGCTTTTTCGTAATATTCGCTTCCGGGGAAATAATCTATCAATCGTTGATATTCCTCACGAGCTTTCTCAAAATTGCCCATACTTTGATGAGCCAGTCCCAGTTTTAACTGAGCATCATCATCTTTATCTGTCCCGGGAAAAGTGAACACTTTCTCAAACTCTTTTACTGCACGTTTATAATTTTTCAGCGAATAATAGCATTCCGCTAACCAATATTGACTATTATCTGCTAACTCATTCATCGGATCATTTATAACTAATTTGGAAAATCCGGTAGTGGCTTCCTCATAACCCCCATTTTGATAATAGCTTAAACTCTCAATATATTTCTTTTTATATTCTGCCGGGCTAATCTTAGCGGGGTGAGAGGGTGAAGTCTTGCCGGATTTCAAACTATACATCTCCGTAAAACTACTTGTCAAGGTGACAATTTTATTCTCAATCATGACAAGCTGAGCTAGTAATTCAAAATTAGTACTGTCAACATAAGCAGCTTTATCTTCTAAGTGACTTATTTTGTTTTGCAAAGTATTAATACGATTAATCAACATAATTGCCACGGAATCCGTTTGTTGTTTAGCATTGACTGTAGCCCGAAGCGTGTTTCTGAGATCCGGTAGCAAAATGCGAATTTCTGTTTCCAGCGAATCAACTCTTACTTTTTCGCGATTTATCTTTGCATTTAATCTTTTTAATTCCCGTGAGGTACTATTTTGAGCAAAACAAATCCCGCCAAGAATTACAAATATCAGAATAGTTTTAAACATGCGTATTTTATTCATAATGACCTTTTTAGCAATTTCATGCGTTTTTGAATGACTGGAATTTACCGCTACTGTAATGTATCTCCAATAGGTTTCCCTCTCAACTACGAGATGTATCTCCGATATTTAATATCAGACCTATCATCATGTAACATGAAACCAAAAAAGATCCCCCTGCAGAAATGAACGGTAGAGGTAGTCCTTTAACCGGAATCAATCCAACCGTCATTGCAGAATTCACAAATACGTGAGATAAAAGTATTGTCGAAACTCCAACCAACACTAAAGAGAAATATCTGTCATTTGAGTCATAAGCCATTTTGAGAATTTTTAAAATGATATATGCAAAACAAAGAAAAATAACCATGATAGAGATAAAACCAAGTTCTTCTCCAATCACAGAAAGAATGAAATCAGATTCCTGAACCGGTAGAAACTTTAAGTGAGTTTGTGTCCCCATCCCCCAACCCTTTCCTATAAACCCACCGGAACCGATTGCTGTCTTACTCTGAATTATTTGATAGGCTGCTCCCAGAGGGTCTAGGTCAGGTTTGAATAACGTCAATATTCTATTTTGCTGATACGACCGCAGACTGTTCCAGATGACCGGCCACAGTAAGCCTAAAAATATATTCGTGAAAAACAGACTCACTCCGAATAATAATCTCGGTCTGGAAAAAAAGATTACAATCGCCAATATGAAAGCCCAAATTGTAAATGGAATTGTATGAAATGCTGTTAATACACTTAATAAGGGAGCGACAAGTATAAACAAGTGAAAAGGTCTTGAGCCTGCCCAATACAACATCGTCATTACAGGTACAATCATGATAACTGCAGACCCCAGATCAGGTTGCTTCAAAACAATCGCCGTAGGGATTAGCGCTATCCCAAATGGAATCACAACTGAGGTTATCCGTCTCATTTCAATATTATGATCTGATAAATACCGTGCCAGAGCAAGGATTAAAATCCACTTGGCGAATTCTGACGGTTGAAATCCAATCCCACCAATGTTTATCCATCGATACGTCCCGGCAATATGTGAACCAAGATAAGGGATGGCAACTCCAATCACTGCAAAAACATAAAGAACATAGCTGTAATTATGGATAATATGTCGTGGAATAAAAAATATCAAGAGGAATCCAATTATCGATGGAATAACGAATATGAGTTGTTTCGAAAAAGCAGAATGAAAGAAATCACCCCCCTGATGTTGTGAGACGCTGTACAATGAGAATAGTCCGATTGCGGTCAAGATAATCACAATCGCAGGGATTTTATAGCTTAATTCGGAGATTTTATTATTGGCGTTGAAAAACAAAATTAATAATCGGAATTTGACGTTTCAATATTTAAGGCACTATTATTAAAATGAGAACGGAATGCTTCTCGAGCAATAGGTGCAGCGGTTTCTCCTCCATGTCCTCCATTTTCAATGAGGATAGCCACAGAGACGATATCATTCTCCTTCTTACCATAGCCGACGAACCAGGCATGAGGTTCACCGTGCGGATTTTCTGCAGTTCCGGTTTTCCCTGAAATAATTACATTTTTTATATTTGGATTAGCCGCCTTCCCGGTGCCTTTATTATCATAAACCACCGCAGTTAAATATCTCTCTATTCTTTTCCATGTTTTTGATGAAAATACCGGTCTGCGAGAAGGCTCCTCTGGTTTTTTGTGTACAAGATGTAGGAGATTTGCATTTCCGTGAGTGGCAATCTGATTGATATAATGAAGCATTTGTAAAGGAGTTACTAGCACATCTCCTTGCCCGATGGCCACATTAAGCATTACACCTTTAGACCACCCCCAGCGTCCATAGCGAGCATTCATGTAGTCCGATGTAGGTATAACTCCGGTTTTTTCCATTGGTAGGTCAATCCCTGTTTTCTTGCCAAAACCAAATTGTTTGCAAGTCTCAGACCACTCCGTCAACGTTAATCTCTGAACAACTTTATAAAAGTATACATTGCACGATTGCGCAATCGCTTTTCTGAGATCCACTTCTCCGTGTCCATTTTCGTTCCAGCATCGAAAGGTCCGGTCTCCATAAAAATAACTTCCTGTACACGTTGTGGCCCATTTAGGATCAATAAGTTTCTTGTCCAGCAAACTCAATGCAGTAATCATTTTTAACGTTGACCCCGGTGGATATAAACCCGAGCTGACTCTGTCGACCAACGGTCTCCCCGGATTGTTAAGGATATTACTCCATGTCTCTGAAGATACCGAACCCGTGAAAAGATCCGGCGCGTGAGACGGGGAGCTAACATAAGATAAAATATCTCCATTTTTCGGATTAGAAACGATGGCAACTCCTTGATAAGTGCTCATTAATCCTTCCAGTAGCAATTGCAACTTGGCATCAATGGTTAATTTAAGATTGTTCCCTGGATTCGGTGGAATATCTTTGTACTCATCAACGTTCCCAACTTCCCTTCCAAATGCATCAACTTCAATATATTTTACCCCTTTATCTCCCCTTAATTCTGATTCATATTCTTTTTCCAACCCATGCCAACCTATAAGGTCCCCAAGTTCGTATTGTTTCTTATCACTAATTTTTCCACGAATGTTTTGATTTACTTCGTTAACATATCCTAAAAAATGTGTTCCGGAAATCTGTGTTGGGTAATATCGTTCAGGAAATTGTGTTATTTGAATCCCGTGAAGTTCCGATTTATGTTCCTCCAGAACGCTTATGTGTTGGAATGATAAATCTTTGGCAAGGCGAGTCGGTGAGAACCTATTTCGATAATATTTTGAATAGTTTTGCCTTAAGAAGAGCGAATCAAGTCCGGTTAATTTGGATATTAGCTTGATTAGTGCATCTTTATCTTCTATTTCGATTGGAATGCATGAAAGAACATATGTTGGATAATTATCAACTAATATTTTACCATTTCTATCGATAATTAATCCTCTTGGCGCATTCCTCATCACAGCTTTAATGCGGTTCGCTTCTGCTTTTGTCTGATATGTGTTATGCTGATAAACTTGTATTTGAAAAAATCGACCGATCAATGTAATAAAAGAAATAACAACAACGATAGTAAAGACAATTAAACGTTGCTTAGGAATAACGTTTTTAGCTTTTAGCATTTATTCGTGCCGGACAAGAGGAAAGATATATTGCAGTATCCAAATAAATCCGAGAGTATACGCTGATACTAATAACCATTGTTGTATCCACGATAATAAATCTATATTAAATAATACTTGGTATTGTATGTACGAAAATATTAAAAAGTGAATGAGGACAATTCCTATCCAAGTAAGATGAAAATAAGTGGGTATCATTCGTTCATATCTTTTGGATAAGAATCCGGAAAGATAGCCGGACAGGACGTATGTCAATGGTGAAAGTCCAAATGATGTTCCCGTACCCGCAAAATCAGATAATAATCCAAGGATAAATCCCATTATTATTCCGATAAAACTTCCTCTTGCTACGCTCATGTATAAAATAAATATCAGTAAAAAATCCGGACGTATGCCACGAATAGACAGCAATTCCACTAAAAACAACTGGAGGAAGAAAACTCCAATTGCCGGTAAAAGAATATTAGTCCATTTCATTTTATTTGCTCTGTAATAACAAAAACATTAATTAAGGAGGAAAGATCGTCATAAATTTTAGCTGAAACAATTATTTGGAAACTCCCTCTTTCATCAAGAATTCCCACAACTTCACCAACAGGCAGTTTGCTCGGGAATATATCGCTAAAACCTGAAGTGACAATTTTGTCACCCACACGGATATTGGCATTTTTCTGAACGTCATTTACAACACAATACTTGTCCTCAGTCCAACGTAAAATACCCGTAGCACCACTAGGGTAAATACGTACGCTTAATCTGAAATTTGCATCATTTAACAGCTGAACAATTGAAGATCGTTTGCTGGCGATGAGCACTTTTCCAACCACACCGGAGGATGTAATAACCGGATTGTGTTTTTTAATCCCGGAGCGCGTCCCAACATCAATCGCCATAGACATAATTCCGGGTGCAATACCTTTATTAATGACTTTTGCAGGGACTAACGTTAACTGACTCTCACGTTTAAATTGAAGCAGGTGTTCCAGCCTTTGGTTCTCTTTTGCTAAATGTACCATCGATTCAATCTGAAGAGACAATTGTAAATTCTTTTCTCTTAATAAAGCATTTTCTTCTTCTAGTAATACTGCATTATTCATCCACGCGATAGGTGAGTATAAAAATGAGAATGTATCAATGGCCTTTTCTCTGAGTAATGTGATTTCCTCGGAGTCTTCTGTGAATAGCAGATTAAGAGAAAGACTTATAAAAATTAAAAAAGCAATATGATGCTTATTTCGTAGCAGTGTGAGAGGCAAGTTCCTCATCGTGTTACATCAATACCGCCTCGTACTTTTTCACATCTTCGAGAACCATACCTGTCCCGCGAACGACAGATAATAATGGTTCCTCCGAAACATTCACAGGCACCTGAGTTCGTTCACGAATAACCTGATCGATTCCTTTTAATAAGCTGCCGCCGCCCGTCATGATAATTCCTCGGTCTAAAATATCAGCTGCCAGTTCCGGTGGTGTTTTTTCTAATGCCTGTTTTACTGCTTCAACAATCGCATTGACCGGATCTTTTAATGCTTGGCGAATTTCATCAGATGATACTTCAATTGTTTTGGGAATGCCTGAAACTAAATCTTTTCCTTTAACGGAAACTGTTTCAGCATTCATTCTCATCGCGGAACCTACGGCGATTTTAATCGCTTCACTTGTAGGAAGTCCTATTTCTAATTTGTGTTCATTGCGAAACCAATGTGTTACCGCTTCATCCATTTCATCACCGGCGATACGTATGGCTTCCTTTGTCACGACACCATTTAGTGCAATTACAGCTATTTCGGTCGTTCCGCCACCAATATCTACAATAATATTTCCTATGGGTTTACTGATGTCCAGACCAATTCCGATTGCAGCAGCAACCGGCTCTTCAATGAGATAAACTTCGCGGGCATTCGCACGTTCACCGGAATCTTTAACCGCACGACGCTCAACTTCTGTCACGCCGGACGGTACACAAATCACCATCCTTGGGCGTGCTAACCGATTTAAGTTAATTTTCCGAATAAATCCCTGAAGCATACCATCCGTCATATTGAAATCGGCAATGACACCGTCTTGGAGCGGTCGTATAGTCTCTAAATCCCGATGGGTTTTCCCCACCATATATTTTGCGTCATTCCCGACGGCAACAATTTTTCCGTCATGCACAGATCGGGCAACAATTGACGGTTCATCGATAATGACTCCTTTTCCTTTAAGCCAAATCAATGTATTTGCGGTGCCTAAGTCTATGGCGACATCGCCGGAAATCCAGTTAAATGTATCTAATGCTGAGTTAAACAGTCCCATGGGTCGTTATTTCGAAGTTAATGTGAAAAATACGTGTCGTAAAATTTAAGAATATTCATCTATCAAACCACCATGTTTATATGATTCATTTTCAGTAAAGTTTTATTCTATTTCAATCCGACTTTGATCCCCAACCATAATTCGATGGGTTACCGGTTTCTTTTGTGTCCGGCGAATGACCACGTCATTCCCCAACAGAGAAGCCTCAATCCTTCTTTGAATATCTTCAATCGTACAACCATTCATCAAAATAGAAAATTCCAATTCACTGTTTTTTATAACGCAATCTTTTCCAATGGATGTATAGGGTCCGACATAACTATTTTCAATCTTCGTATTTTCTCCAAGGATAACCGGACCGCGTATGGTAGAATTAATAACCTTAGAGTTTCCTCCAAATTGGACTCTGCCGGAAATAGTTGAATGTTCATCAACGATTCCGAGCTTCTTGTGTTTGATAGAATCCAATACTAAACGATTTGCTTCCAGTAAATCAGATGGTTTTCCGGTATCTTTCCACCAACCGGTGATTTCTGAATAACTCACAGAATATCCTTTATTTAACAGATATTGATGTGCGTCAGATATTTCCAGTTCTCCTCTTGCGGATGGTTCAATATTATTTACTGCTTCGAAAATTGTAGAATCATATACATAAATTCCAGTCACAGCGAGGTTACTTTTGGGGTAATCCGGCTTCTCCTCGATGCTGAGAATTCTTCCACCTTCTATCTCAGCTACACCGAAACGGTTTGGATCTGAAACTTTACTTAAGACCAAATGGCAATTGGTACCGTTTTTAGTAAAATCATCAATAAAATGTTTGATTCCGCCCACAAGAATATTATCACCAAGATAAAATACAAATGAATCATCACCGATAAAGTCCTGAGATATTTTTACGACGTGCGCCAGTCCAAGTGGAGCGTCTTGTGGAATATATGTAATCTCCAGCCCAAATTGATTTCCGTCCTCAAATACGTTTTGTATGGACGTATCTCCGGCATTGATAATAATCCCAGCTTCTCTAATACCCGCCTCAGCGGCATATTCCAATGCATATTGCAACATTATTTTATTTGCAATGGGAATCAGATGTTTATTTTGCGTATGCGTAATTGGACGTAATCGTGTTCCATGCCCACCAGCAGTAATTAAAGCTTTCATTTTCTTTTCCCCTTCATGCGACCTTCTTTACTTAGTTTATCTGCAACTGTATTTTTTTCTCTCGGGATGTGTTGCACAGACCAACTCTCAAGAGTTTTTAATAGAATCATCACTTTTGAATGTAAGATTTTCATTCGTGGATGCTTTACTTTATATTGCCCGTTAATTTGTTTGACGACTAATTCACTATCCGCGTAAATATTAAGCTGATTAACGCACAATACTTTTGCTGTTTCAAGTCCTTTGATTAACGCAGAATATTCAGCATCGTTATTGGTCGCATCGTCCAAATATTCGGAAAAGGCAAATAATTCCTCTCCATTACGGTAAAACCCCCCGCCTATTCCGGCAGTTTTTGAATGGAGATCAGCCGCACCATCCACATACAAATCCACTTTATCAGTATGTGTTAATTTGTTGTGTAATTCTTCCAATATTGCACGATAGTTCGGATTCAAGTTACGTATTATTTCGGGCTGAAGTAGTTCTACAAGTGCCTGTGTTTCATTTTCGTTTAATCGTATCATGACTGGAAATTACACAAATTGCTTTATAAAATTAAGATTTAAGATTTATCCGCCTTGGATGGATTGTAAATTTCTGAGAAGATCAAAGAATAGCCTGATAAAAAAACGAAAATATTCTCAGAATAGTTCTTTACTGTTCCGGTTTATAAGAAGTAATTTTTGTTCACTTATTTCAAAACAAACCGGAAACTCTTATGAAACGATCAACGTATGGACTCTTAGCTTTCAGTGCAATCTTCTTTATTATGTATGCGTTCGGCTTATCCTTTTTTGAAACCGTCTGGTCATTCCCAACTCAACGGGCGATTCCTCTTATGGTTCTTATCTTGGTTGGAACCGGAGTCTTCATTACGTTCAAATTGGGTTTTCCTCAAATTCGATATTTTTGGCATGGAGTGAAAGTCACACGCGGTATTTATGATAATCCCGATGATGAAGGAGATTTGAATCATTTTCGTGCTTTGGCGACGGCACTTTCTGCTACCGTAGGAATTGGGAACATTGCCGGAGTTGCCACAGCAATCTACTTCGGCGGACCCGGTGCATTGTTTTGGATGTGGATTACGGCATTTTTTGGCACAACTTTGAAATATGCAGAGAGTACCTTATCCCTGAAATATCGTGAAATGGACTCATTAGGATACACTGCCGGAGGCCCAATGTACACGATTGAAAATGGATTGGGTCGTCAGTGGCGATGGTTAGCCGTTGCATTTGCAGCATTCGCCGTTATTTGTTCATTTGCCACAGGAAATGCAATTCAGTCATTCACCGTTTCTGACCAAATTTATTCTGAATTTTTGCAATTCATGTCTCCGGAGAGTGCATTAATGATCAAACACACCATTTGGACTGGGTTTGACCTATCCATGTTACAGATAATTAACGGGTTGATACTCTCTTCCGTTGTTGCGTTGGTTATCATTGGAGGAATCAAAAGGATTGGCCACGTTACAGGATTTCTTGCTCCGTTTATGGCGCTCATTTATGTATCTGCAGCCTCGTTAATTCTGTTTGCTAATCTCCCCTTACTCCCAGGGAGTGTAAAACTCATCTTTCAAATGGCATTCAATCCCCCGGCAGAAATCGCCGGTGTTGGCGGTGGGGCTTTCCTTGTAATTATGAACACGATGCTATGGGGAATAAAACGCGGTTTATATTCCAATGAAGCCGGACAGGGGTCGGCAGCTATTGCACACTCTACTGCAAAAACAAAGCATCCAGTACGAGAAGGTACCGTCGCTATGCTGGGTCCGTTTATTGATACGATTATAATTTGTACAATGACCGGGTTGGTTATTCTTTCGACAGGTGCATGGCATCATACAGAATTTTATGTGAACCGTATCAACCCGGAATTTGCAGGTGATTTATTAAACAGCAGTCGGCTGACGGCATTTGCGTTTAAGGAAGGATTGTCCTGGTTATTTGCATACGGAGATAAAATCGTCACAATTTCTGTAACATTATTTGCCGTATCTACAGCTATCAGTTGGTCGTTTTACGGTGACCGTTCTATTGAGTATCTTTTTGGCGAACGTTCGATAAAAATATATCGTTGGGTTTTTGTCGTGTTCGTGTTTATCGGAGCCATCGCAAGCCTAAATGCTGTGTGGGCGTTTGGCGATGCGGCACTTGGATTTATGACTTTCCCAAATCTGTTGTCGATTATTCTATTGTCTACAGCTCTGAAAAAAATGACAAAGAAATACTTTTCAGTAGAACATAAACCGTATAAGTGATACGTGTTACGTAAATCGTAATTATTTAACATTAATGGCTAGTACTCAATCCCTTCGTTCGGTGGCAGTTGGAGCTGCAAAATCAGCAGCAAAAATTATCTTGGGCACACTGCATCACCCACGGGATGTTCACCATAAAGGGAAAACGGACTTAGTAACGGAGACTGATCGCCGTTCAGAAGACGCCATCATCTCTCACATTCAAGCTACCTTCCCTGACCATAGCATTTTGGCTGAAGAATCCGGCACGACCTATCGCGACTCTGATTATCTCTGGGTGATTGATCCCTTGGACGGAACAACAAACTTTGTGCACGGATATCCGTCGTTTGGAGTTTCAATTGCCGTGTTGCAAAATGGAGAACCCATCGTCGGTGTTGTGGTTGAATTACCGGTGAATCGGGTGTATACCGCTGTTAAAAATGCGGGAGCATTTTGTGATAATGAGCCAATTCATGTCTCCGGTGTTTCGGAGTTGGAACAATCTTTATTGGTTACTGGGTTTGGATATGACCATAACGAAAACTGGCATAGAAATATGGAGTTGTTTAAATCATTTACAGATATCACTCAGGGCGTACGTCGTCTTGGATCTGCGGCGGTAGATTTATGTCATGTAGCACGCGGAGTTGTAGACGGTTTCTGGGAGTTTGATCTGCATCCATGGGATACAGCTGCAGGAATTCTCCTCGTTAGAGAAGCCGGCGGAATCGTTACAAAAATGATCGGAGAACCTTATTCGATATATGACGACTCTATTCTGGTATCAAATGGATTCCTGCATGAAGACATGATGAAACAAGTGAGGTTAGATGGTTGATGTGAAACCCAAGTTTCAAGTTTCACCAATCCACGAAGGATTTACAGATTGGTTAAAGTCATTCACTCGTAAAGTGATGAAGAAAATTATTAAACTGATGAAATCTGCTGTTTCAGCAAATAAAGATTTGAGGAAATTGATATGAAATATGAGATAGCAAAAGTTGATGATGTAGAGTTTTTTATTTTACTTGAACGAGTTAGACAAGATTGGCTGAAACAAAGTTAGGGATATGACAGATTTTTCTTTGATGCAAGATAGAAATGACTATATAACCTGGATTATTCGCCCCCGCAAAAATCCCCGTACAAAACACAGGATGCGAGCACACGGGATGCCCCGCAAAAAACGCGGGATGTAAACACTCAAAATGCACCCCAGTACAGTCGTTCCTTCTTGCGGGGCAAGCATAAAACTGATAACAAGGGATTTACAACGGTTGGTGTAAATATTTTTTGTAATTTTATTTTTGTCATTATTTTACCTTTTTCCTTCGTGTTGTAAATCCCGATTTATCGGGGAAACTTTGTGCCATTCGTAGCTGATGTTTACAATCCCGTGTTTTGTTACGGTGTAATTACACATCTGTCTATTAACAGATTATTTAGAGTTCTACCGACGAAGAATTGGTTGTTTTTATCCGTGATATTTTGTTTATTTTGTGAAATATTTCTCACATAATTACGAGAAAATCTTATTTCAACATAACCATCTTTTTGACTTGATGGAATTCTCCCGCTGTAATTCTATAAAGATACATCCCAACACTAACTTCTTGTCCGAAGTCATTTGTTCCATTCCAAACCACTGATTGGAAACCAGCCATTTGTTGATTATTTATCAATGTTCTTACTTCTCTACCCATAATATCATAAATCATAATTTTGACTTGTGAATCTTTTGGTAAGTCATATTGAATTGTAGTTGATGGGTTGAAAGGGTTAGGGTAGTTTTGATGGAGAACATAGGATGATGGTAATTGATTGGTTTCATCATCTGTTCCCAATAATGGTTGATAGGTGTAAATGTATTGCCAATCATTAACCCAACCACTTCCATCCCAATCTTGTCTTAAATAACTTAACCGATTTCCATCCGTATCATAGGTGAAAGTATATTGTCTATCATTTACCCAATCATTCCCATTCCAATATTGAAATAACTCACTCAACCGATTTCCATCCGTATCATAGGTGTAAGTACCTTGATAATCATTCACCCAGTCACTTCCATCCCAATATTGTCCTAACTCACTCAACCGATTTCCATCCGTATCATAGGTGTAGGTGTATTGCCACTCATTCACCCAGTCACTTCCATCCCAACTTTGGTATAATTCACTTAACTGATTTCCATCCGTATCATAGGTGTAAGTAGATTGATAAGAATTCACCCAGTCACTTCCATCCCAAGTTTGGTATAATTCACTTAACTGATTTCCATCCGTATCATAGGTGTAAGTATATTGATAAGAATTCACCCAGTCACTTCCATCCCAAGTTTGTACTAACCCACTCAACTGATTTCCATCCGTATCATAGGTGAAAGTCCATTGACTATAATTCACCCAGTCACTTCCATCCCAACTTTTCCATAACTCACTCAACAGATTTCCATCCGTATCATAGGTGTAAGTACCTTGATAATCATTCACCCAATCATTCCCATTCCAATATTGAAATAACTCACTCAACAGATTTCCATCCGTATCATAGGTGTAGGTGTATTGTGTATCATTCACCCAGTCACTTCCATCCCAAATTTGTTTTAACCGACTCAACAGATTTCCATCCGTATCATAGGTGTAAGTACCTTGATAATAATTCACCCAATCACTTCCATCCCAATCTTGGATTAACATAAAATAGAGATACAAATCCCCATCTCTTTCAAGGAGTCCATTTCGTTTAAGAGTTTCAAAATTGGGGAATTGATTGTCTCTTTCAAACTCTATATTTGGTGATGTAGATATAAGATGAGATAAATGATTATCCTTGTTGTTAGATAACCTTTTATTCCAATCTCTTGTGGGATGAAAATCACTCCCATCAGCCATTACAAAAAATGTATTAAAAATAGTGAAAATTAGGATTGTTGTTATGTTTTTCATTTGAACCACCTTTATTAGTTACTTAATACAGATACTATACAAATCATCTAAAACTCTACACAGAATGTAATACTCAACAATCTTTATTGGAAATGACTTCCCAAATTATATTTATTAGATATATTGTATGAAAATACACATTCCAAAATCACAAATAATTCGGTGTTCTTCCTCCTTAAAACTGATTATCAACATCATCAATCTCATTTTTATTTTTTAGAATACTACTCACATAACTACAAGAAAATGAGTTTCCATTCTTTATAGAGTATCCATTCCTATTCAAGTGATTAGATATTTCAGTAAATCCATATCCATCATTTTTCATCTTAAACATCTTCCTAATTAGTTTCTGTTCCTTCTGTTAACCTCTTCATTACCCTCGCCACAATTGTCTATCTAAACTGCGATATTGAATCGCCTCGCTCACATGCTGAACTTGAATCGTCTTCTCCCCTCCTAAATCTGCTATCGTACGGGATACTTTCAGGATTCTATCATACGCTCGCGCAGAAAGTCCGAGTTTCTCCATAGCCGTTTTAATCATTTCAGACGCATTTTTATCCAGTTTGCAGTAAGCTTTTAACTCATTTGTTTGCATTTGTGAATTAGAGAATACTCCGCTTGTAGACTTATACCTATTCAGTTGAATTTGTCGCGCTTTCTGTACTCTTTTTGTAATCTCCTCGGAAGGTTCCCCCGCCTCCATACCGGATAACTGAGAAAACGGCACCGCAGGAACTTCGATATGGATGTCAATTCTGTCCATCAGCGGGCCGGATATTCGACTCATGTATCGCTGAATCATCTGTGGAACGCAGGTGCAATCATTGTTGGGATCCGTTGAGTAACCACACGGACAAGGATTCATGGCGGCCACCAGCATAAATCTTGATGGATATGTCAATGATATTGCTGCTCTGGCAATAGTAACATGTCCGTCTTCCAAAGGTTGGCGCATGACCTCTAATACATTCTTTTTAAATTCCGGTAATTCGTCTAAAAATAGAACTCCATTATGCGCTAAGCTGACTTCACCCGGTTTCGGCATTCCGCCACCGCCAATGAGTCCGGCATCAGAAATCGTATGGTGTGGCGATCGAAACGGACGTGTTCCAACTAACCCGCTTCCAGTGGGTAAGATACCGGCAACAGAGTGTATTTTTGTTGTTTCAAGGGCTTCATCAAGAACCAAGTCGGGTAGAATCGTAGGTAAACGTTTAGCCAGCATTGTTTTACCGCTACCGGGAGGCCCGATCATAATTACATTATGCCCGCCGGATGCTGCAACCTCCAATGCTCGTTTTACCTGCTCCTGCCCTTTGACATCTTTGAAATCAACAGTATATACTTTATTTCGTTTAAACATTTCATCCCGATTAACTATTACCGGCTGAATACTCACCTCGCCATTCAGAATCGCAATGACTTCAGACAAAGAGGAAACCCCGGCGACTTTAATTCCCTCTACAACAGCGGCTTCTTCCGCATTCTCTTTTGGCAAAATTACGCCGCGGATGTCATTACCTCTGGCAGAAATTGCAACCGACAACGCACCTTTAACCGGGCGCAAACTTCCGTCCAGTGCAAGTTCGCCGAGTATAAGGATGTTATTTAAATACGTATGGCGTACATATCCGTAAGCAGCCATAATTCCGATGGCAATCGGGAGATCAAAGGCAGATCCTTCCTTGCGGATGTCTGCAGGAGCCAGATTGATTGTAACATGTTTAAACGGAAAATCATATCCACTGTTTTTAATAGCGGCTTTTACCCTCTCCTTACTTTCTTTGACGGCTCCTTCAGGAAGTCCAACCGTATGATACTTTGGCAATTTCGCTCCCGTGAGGTGGGCTTCTACTTCAACAATGTAAGCATCGATACCCTGAATGGTACTGCTTAACACTTTGGCTAACATTTTTTTCTGTGGCATAATTTATATAGGTTAGGTTAGGATTGTGTTGGGAGAAAATACTCCGTGAGTGTATTATTCCTTCTGTGGATGAATCTTACCAAATTGTAAATTTTCGTATTTTTCCCAGATGGTTTCACCTGATGCTTGCTGAAAACGAAAGGCAAAAGAAAGGGCTTCGTAAAATGGTCTGTCTAAGAATTCATCATGTCGATAGTACTCATCGACCCAACCGACAAATTCAATAATATCGGTATCTTCCAGTTTATCAAATATCCCGAATACTAATTCTGCACGATTGTTGTAATACCAAGTGGTTAATTCATTGTGGCCTAATTCATTTTTCAAACCTGTGTACGTATCATAAACTTGTGTAAGATACGAGAAGAGATATACTTCCTTTTCTTCCGGAGTCAGCGTTCGCCAATAGGCAACGATGGGAGAAATATTTTTATCCATCGGTATTTGTGTAAATCCGATCTGCAATCCAAACACAATGATCAGACCAAACGTAATTTTATTCATTTTCAGATGATACTTCATTCTCTTCCTCGAACTGCTTAATTAATTCTTCCAGACGATTTATGGCGTCTTTTTCCCGAACTTTGCCTATGCTCTTCCCCTGATAATACAATAATCCGCCGCCTTTTCCAAAGGCTATTCCTAAGTCTGTATGCGATGCTTCACCTGGTCCATTAACGGCGCAACCCATTAAGGCGATAGACATCGGTGTCTTAATATGACTCAATTTTTCTTCCATCTCTCCTGCAATTTTGAACAAATCCACTTCAAGTCTGCCGCAGGTTGGGCAGGCAACGATGGTCACTCCTTTTGTCGCCAACCCCAAGGATTTTAACAGCTCGTATCCAACATGGACTTCTTCCACAGGATCGCCGGTCAAACTCACCCGAATTGTATCACCAATACCACTTGCAAGCAAAGCTCCAATTCCCACAGATGATTTGATTGTCCCCGATTTTATTGGGCCGGCTTCTGTCACTCCTAAGTGTAGCGGAATATCGAATTCCTCAGAAAATAATCTATTTGCATCAAGCATCAGATTCACATTAGATGCCTTCAGAGAGACAATAATATCGTGAAAATCATTTTCGTTACAAATATTAATATGGCGACGAGCACTTTCAACCATTGCTTCTGCAGTAGGATATCCATATTTTTCTAATAAATCTTTCTCTAGGCTTCCGGCATTTACACCGATACGTATTGGGATTCCGGCAGATTTCACTTTTGTGAGAACGTCTCTTACTCGTTCTTTTGATCCGATATTTCCGGGATTAATTCTAATTTTATCCACACCGGCATCGACAGCCATCAATGCCATTTTATAATTAAAATGGATGTCGGCGACCAATGGGACGGTCATATTTTTTTTTATTTCGGTTAATGCCTTCGCTGATTTTTCATCCGGGACAGTTACACGAATAATTTGACATCCCGCATCTTCCAGATTTTCTATTTGGTTTAATGTTGCGTTAGTATCGTAAGTTTTTGTTGTCGCCATCGACTGCACGGATATTGGTGCATCCCCGCCAACAGTAATATTACCAACCAATACTTGTTTTGTTTTCTTTCTTTTTATCATAATCGCCGTTCAAATTTACGTATGATAAATCATTTTACGAAAGGAGAGTCCAAATATTCTTTTGCATTTACAACCGCAGATGAAAAATTATTGAGTTCAATGCACTTCGTATAACAGGATACAGCTTCTGTTCTTCTTCCTTTTAAATCGTTGAGTTTTCCTTTTAACAATAACGCATTCGCTAAAACAATATCCAGTTCAGCACCATAATTATCAACTGCTTGCGCTACCAACGATTCGGAAATATCCAAATTTCCCAAGTGATAATTCAACAAGGCAGATTCATAATCGATATAACCGGAATACCAAGACTGCTCAACAGGAGTCAGTACCTCAAGGTATTGTTTAAGATATGACTCTAACCTCCCTGCCTCTTTAAGTTTACCGGTATTAATAAGTGATTCTAAATACATGATGTTAAAATAATAATTTTTTGGGAAATGCTCAGTGAGGTTATGGCTGTAATTCAACGCTTTACCGGGGGAGTCTAACACCCATGTATAAAGAAACGACAAAATGCTTTGTGCTTCAATCCATGCATACTCTCCGCTATTTGCAGCTAACTCTATTTTTTTAATTCCAGATTCTTTCGTCGTTTCAAGTCCAAAAAGTGATACCGCTGTTTTGACTAACACATTGCTCAGCCCTGCATAATATTCAACGATTCCAATCGGAAGCTGCGCATCCACCAATTCAGGATGTTCGTTATGCACTTTTCGTATAATCCGAAATCCCTTCCATGCATGTATAAGAGTCGATATCCATTCTTTTTTTCCTAGACTAATCCGGGCATTCAACCCGACGGCAGTTCCGTAAAATAGCCGATACCGTGGGTTGTCCGGATATTGTTGAATTAATGCTTCATATACCGGAATGATTTCATCTAAATCTTGCTCTAAACGTCGATAAGAATTTTCGACCTCATCGTTTGCCTGACTATGGAGCCAACGAGCAGTTACCCATGTTAAATGCACTGCAGGATGTTCCGGTCCATCTTTTCTGGCTTGGGTAAGAATGTCTATCGCTAATTGAGTCTCGTAATTGTAAAATGCATGGATTCCGGCTGTGACTTTTTCATCTATGGTATTTTCTGCACTTAAGAGAGAAAATAGAATTAACAATAAGAAAATACGATACAATATGCTGAACTTCTTTAGGATTCCTGAGCTGTTAAAATAAGCCAACCTTTTGCTTCATTATTATCAGAGTTAAGTTCCAAACTGCGTTCCCACGCCGCTTTCGCCAGTTGTGATTCTCCCATCTTCCAATACGTTATTCCAATACCAACATACGCTGATGAGTCCTTTGGACGAAGCTCAATCACTTCTTGGTATGCAGAGAGAGATTCTTTGTACATGGCTTTATCTCTGTAGTGTCTCCCAAGCGTACGCATTGCACTCGGTAGCCATTCAAAGGAATTAGAATTAATGCTGATGGCTTTGTCAAAGGAAGTCCTGCCTAACGCGGATTGTCCGGTCCGATTGTATTCAACGGCTAAAACGTAGTACGTCTGTGGAAGTAAATTTAACACCATCGGATGGTTGGGTTGATAATGCAGTAAATCCTCCCAGGCGGATGCGGCTCTCCCCCACTCATTTGCGCGGTAGTATGATAATCCCTGCATATAGCGACCGTCAATATTGCCGGGTTTCAAACGGATGACATCTGTATACGTTAGTGCGGCATAAATATATTTTCCCTGTTCAAAGTACACATTTGCCAATGCGGTGTAAGCATCCTGATTTTTCACATCGATAAGAATGGCTTTCTGATATGCAGATTTTGCTTTATCAATGTCTCCGATTTCTTCATGAACTTTTCCATGAAGATAAATAAATCCACCATTCTGCGGATATTTTTCAATCGCATCTTTCGATAACCGAATTGCGTCTTGAAATAATCCGTCATCAATTCTCTTTTGAATTTCAGCTAATTGCTGAGCCGGACCATCCGGGTCTTTTATTGACGAACGAAGTAATACTTGCTCTGTCACCTTTTTTTTCTCCGGTGATTGTCCTAAAATCGTTAGTGCTTCCAGCGTTGCCTTGTGATCGGGTTTCAGGTCCATCGCTTCTTCAAAAGCCTGTTGCGATTTTACCATCTCTCCGGTAGAATTATATAGTGACCCTAAAAAATAATGTGCATCAGGATTTTGCGGATTCTTTACAATCAGTCGGAAATAAATATCTTTTGCTTTTTCCCATTCATAACCTGATTCATAATGTAGAGCTAATTCTCTTTGTAACTGTAAATCATCGGGATTGCGATCTGCTGCTTTTTCCAAATCTCGTACAGTCATAAGTGGCTTGGATTCTATCCTCACCGCTTTTTGTTGATGAACAGGATTGAGGTATCTTGTAGCTCTGGCAAGTTCGCGTGAGCTTGTATTTAGCGATTCTGTTAGGTTAAATAATTCACCGGCAAAGTCTATTGCCTTTATATCTTCACGAGGAGAATGTACGATACTGGATTCTTTCGCAGGACGTTTCTTCTTTTTTGATATACGTTGTTTTTTACTTGGTCTCTTTTTCTTTGTTTTCTTTTTGGGACGCCGTTTTTTCTTTGAAGAACTTTTCTTACGTTTCTTTGGCTTCCTTTTTTTCTTTGTGGATTTCTTTTTCTTCTTCGATGATTTTTTCGGTTTTTTCTTTTTCTTTGACTTTTTTGTCTTTTCGGTTTTATCCGGGTCTGAAGACGCAAATGCCGTGTTGCCGGAAGACGGAAACATCCCTACCAGGATAAACAGGATTAAGATTTTGGCGATTCGACGAATTAGATGAGTTCTCATACCGGTAAAAATTACCGATTGCTGAATCTTTATGAAAGGAAAAATTTATGTTAAAAGAGCCTACTCCGAAAAGGTTCTTTTGGGCTACCAACCGGGCAAGAAGATTTAGCGCAAGCGGGAATGGACTCATGTTTTTTACTTTTAAAATCAGGATTGGAGTAAAATGATGAACAAAGTGAATCATTTTCTATTGACAATAATTCATATGCGACTCATTATTGTACTCCGGTACTTTGTTTTTTATTAAGATGTATCCTACTCGAGACTAAATGATAATTTTCGAAATAATCGTAACTCAGCTGTTGAGAAAACCAAAAAA
Organism: Fidelibacterota bacterium; assembly: GCA_014381855.1. Taxonomy (GTDB): domain Bacteria; phylum Fidelibacterota; class Marinisomatia; order Marinisomatales; family JACNKV01; genus JACNKV01. The sequence continues at coordinate 88,259 of JACNKV010000115.1, forward strand.
CGATGGTACACAAACTTTTACAGGACACGTTGTCCTGTAAAATAAATGACATTTATCACTTCGTTCGTCAGAAAAACAAGAAAAACCCTGTCGTTACTGTAAAAAAATGTCATTTACAGAACGAATGGGTTATATCAAAAAAGGATTTAAAAATTCACCTCATTAATAACAGATTACAATAGGGCAAACATATTAACCATTAACTGTAAACCATAATCCAAAAACTGCGTTTACTGTTTCTTTACGATCCGGTCCTTAAGAATAAATTGGATATTAGGTTTCTCTATAATTGTGGCTTTCTCAATAACGCCGTCATCGGTTAAGTGTATTTTTCTACCCTCTGTTTCAATAAGCCAATTTGACTCGTTTCGTGATATTCTTCCGGAATTCCACGAAAATCCGTCCGCCAAGTATTTTGGCAGAACTAATCGATCTCCTACAATGTGAATCCATACTGAAGATGTTAACAATGAAGGGAAAGTCTTAAAATCCGGACGAATGATAATAAAATTCGGTAAATCGATAATTCTCCACAGATGATTACTTCTCGATACAATCGCAGGTAACCCAAACTCATCCGTAGAGAATGTGAGAGTTTCCGTAGATTTTCGCCATCCAATTTTAGTTTGAAAGACCCATGATTCAGTTTCTTTACCAAGCAGACTCCAAGTGGATATTTCATCCATGGTGACTGCAGAAACCAAATCACCTTTTTGTGGTATTTCATTAATATGAATGTCACGGTTAATCGTTACTTCGGCGAAAGTTGCAGGTATGGTAGGAGCACCGATGCCCGGACTTGATTGAAGTTGATAGTGAATATGCGGAACCGGAGAACGCCCGGAATTTCCGCAATGCCCTAAAATATCTCCGCGGTTTACCTGCTGCCCCGGATAGACAATAATACTTCCCTGCTTAAAATGGCTTAATTCACTAAACTCTCCGTTACCGTGATTTATGATGACGTAATTCCCCCAGTTTCTTTCTGTATTGGCTGTTTGGGGATGATTATCTTCTACGGAGTTTTCAACGGAATAAATTGTACCGGGTGCCGGAGATAACACCGGTAATTCCCATGCATAGTAATCTGATAATTCAGCACCAAAACCTTTCGATTGGTGACCTCTAACATCTCTGACGACAAAATCCCACGCGTATTTCCCGACTCCTTTATGGGTCCACTCTCCATTATTCCCCTGCAAAACAGACCATTCGCCCATAAACGGTACGGTTAAGATTGTCTTTTGTCGTGTCGTTTGTCCGGACCATCGTTTATACCATTTCAAATTTGTTTCAGGATTTTTAATCAAATATAATGGAATGGGGATTAATCTAAGCGGAGATACCGTTTGGGGGAGCATTTTGAGTGGGAATAAAAACAAAATAGTCACAACATTAAATGCGAATACAAGTGGTGGTAAATTAATCGGTGTCAATAAAGTTGTCATGCTGGCGTCAACCAACCCAACAGTAATAATGGCTAGTGTAACTAACGAAAAACCGTGTCGGTTTCCAACGATAAAAAATCCGCCGAATCCCAGAGAGATTAATACAAAATTCAATCCGTGAAATCCGTCAATAGACCCGTGGAGAAATACGTAAGTCAGCATCCCAAGAAAACCTCCCCAAAGACCATAAATAAGAGACAGTCTGGAATATAACGCAATCGCAATAATAACCAGGACGCCGGAGAGTAAATTATCCTGAAATAAAATACTGCCAAACATTTTTATAAATTCAAATAATTGATACGGAAGCCATTCAAACAGGGCAATATCTACTTTATTCAAAAAAGGAATTGCTGTATGCTTAAAAACAGATTCTTCTGTGATCCCCAACGATAGTAAAAGTAGCCAAATGACCATCATAAATGGCAGACTTAAAATGGGTAAATCGTATTTTGCGAGAAAGTTTGCCAGCATGATCGATGCGACACCGCTAATCCCTGCACCCACGATAAGAAATATCCACATTCGCAGAGATGGATCTGCATATTTTCCAAGTGCCAGCCCGACAAGAATGCCGCTAACGCCAAAAATTCCGGCTTTCCATGCTTCATCATTTGCGTGCATCCATTTTGCGACGAGGTTCGAAATAAGGTTTCCGACAAGTCCCATCAATCCTATCATAGGATAATAAAACGTCGCCAACAAAACGAAGGCAGCCGGAACGGGATGAGGAGAAAAGGCTAACACTCCGTAAGATTGAAAAACGGTTCTTATCGTAAGAGTGAAGTGCTTTTTCATTGCAGAATTAAACATATTGGTTTTAATTCAATCTTCTCCGGCAGAATTAATGTTAGGGTTTTAGAGAATTGGGTGATTATTTAAATTTATCCGGGACATCTTCAAATTCTTGGACGTACTCTCTGGTTTCTGCTTTTTTAATCACATGAATTTCACCGCCATCAATGGCGATTACCGCAGGACGTAAATATATGAATTGCCAACTCTGGCTGATATTGTACGCACCTACGTGCGGAATCACCAGCAAGTCACCTCTTCGTACAGGCGGCACAGAAGCACTTTGTCTCAAAACGTCAATATTCATGCAAAGCCCACCGTAGATTACAGTGTCTTCCACCATAAACCCGGAGTCTTGTCCGGTCTGAAAATTATACGAATACCACTGGACAGAAGATAAAATGTTCATCCCTGCATCCAGCACGATTCCTCTGGCTCCGCTTGGCAGACGTTTTTGCGCTGCGACAGATGTAATTAAAGAAATTGGTTCATCCACCAATGCTCTCCCCGGCTCTATAAATAATTTTGGTGCATTATTTGCTGAAAAAGGCCCATTCATCAAAATCGGACAAATCGTCTCTGCATATTGATCGTAGGTCGGGCAGGTTTGTTCTGCCGGCGCCCACGCCCAGTTCAACGTATTATGTGACGCATATCCACCGCCCATATCCCAGTATTTTAAATTCACACCAAGCTGAGCTTTTATATACGTATAAAAATCCACTAATCCCTGTGCTGCTTTCGAATAAATAGACACGTCATCAATATAAGTCCCGGCATGGATATGAAGGCCGACAACTTTTAGTTTTCCGCTTGCTTGAGCCCGTTTTACCGCTTCAAATGCGTGTCCGGCTTCCATATTAAACCCAAACTTATGCCAAGGCGGATTGTTCAGATCCATATTCACCCGAATACCTACTTCCAAAACCTTATCCATTTCCTCTGCGATATCTTCGATCAATTGCATTTCGTCATAATTATCGATATTAACCATCGACCCTTCCGTAAATGCACGAATCAGTTCATCCCTGGTTTTATACGGACCGTTGAAAATAATCTTAGTACCATCCACATTCAGATTTTTTGCGATATCATATTCAAATCCGGAAACCACTTCTGCCCATGCACCTTCTTGATGCAAAATAGAACAGACGGCTTTCATATAATTAGTTTTGTACGAATAGGCAATATGCGCTTTTGGATATCGCGTTTTAAACGCCCGAGTCATATCACGATATTTTTCGCGTAATTCTTGAACATTAAGAACAAAGAGCGGAGAACCATATTTAGCTGCAAGTTCTTTCACTTCATATCCGACAAGACGGTTCATTGGAACCGTTGCCGGCGGACGACCGTATTTATTCATCACCCCGACTGTGTGCCGGATGATAGTTGGTTTTGTGTATATTCTTTTTTCAGTCATAATAGTTTTATGAGTTTAATGAGTTTGTAAGTGATTTAGTTGGGTGAGTTAATAGTGAAGTTCACCAATTGTAGTTAATTTTTCCAGCCATTCGATAGGGCAAACAAGATCCGTGGCATGGCGGACAAATGTTACACCGGATTTTGCTACTGGCAACGGGTCTACTTTTTTTCCAAGCGCAAGATCGACAACCATTTTCGGAAGATTCTGATCGGCACCTGTGCAAAGATATATCCATGCCGGAAAACGTGGATTAATTTCAATTAAGTGCATCTTTTTCGTTTTTTTATCTTGAAGAATTTCCAATTCACAAGGTCCAGCCCATTTTAATGCTTTCAGTATTTTTTTTGATAAATCGTAAAGTTTGTCATTTTTCAACGTGATTGCTGCCCATGCTTTTCCTTTATCCGTGAGACGTGTTTTCCTAATCGGAACTGCACCAAGCATATTTCCATCTCTATCGCCAACACAGCAAATATCGTACTCTTCTGCTTCAATGACTTCCTGAAGAATGATAGGATATCCCCATTTCGTCCGCATTTCATCAAAATGCGTTAGCACTTCAACCTTTGTCCGGCATTTAAATGCTTCATAGAAAACACCCTTCACCATTAACGGAAATCCTATTTCCTTAATTGATTTATCCAGTTCTCCGGGTTCTTTAATAATTCGTGTTGTAGGTGAATCAATATTATTCTCTTCACAAAAATCCGCGATATATACTTTGGATACTTTTTTCGACACATCAACCTCAGGGATAAAAATAGCAATTCCTGCTTTTTTCAGATCCGGTTCGAGTTTTTGAAACAGAGCGAGTTCACTATCCAATGTTGGGATAATTACATCCATCCTGTTCTGATCATGTATATACAAAAGTCTTTCCAAAATTTGTTGACTGTTTGTATTTGGGTATGGAATCATATATGAGTGGTCCAATAAATCTTCATCATAAATTCCTGTATCCATGACATCATAAGCAAGTCCAATGATTTCACCATCCCAACCATCCGGATGTTTCAGACTTCTGATTACGCCAATCCCGGGAGCGGGATTATCGGTGGCATGAAGCCCGGTAATTCCTACATTAATTCCCATCAGTCGATTAATCCTGCTTCTTTCAATTGTCTGTAAAAATCATCAATATCTTTTCGAGCTGTTTCTTCATTTATGTCAAATTCTTCCATAATCAATTCCAGCATTTTATTCGCATGGACTTCCTCTTTCATTTTTGTAAAAATGAATTGCCCTGTTTCATTTAATGAATAGGTCAAGCCGGTTCCGTGATCAAACAGAAAACCGCTGTCGCTTATCGTCACTTCTGAATTAAAAATTCCACTCATACTTTTTCCTTATTATGTCCTAATTCCCGACATTCGACGGGATTTTGCTTCGCTCAACTTTATCCTAATCTTAATCCTAATTCCATCTTAATCCTCATATCCTTTCATCACATTCAGTAAACCGGATTTATAGACAAGTAAATCGGCAAAATGAAATCCATTAATTTTACACCAATAGCAATAATCTAATGTGCAATCAACTTTGTCTACTTTTTCACTCCATAGAGCGACTTCAAAACTTCCACCTAAAAGGGGTTGGTCTACCTGTATCTCATGTGAAAAATGTCCTTTTTCCATTTCGATATGACTGTGTCTCCCTCCTGTTTGAACATCCAGTGTTCCATAAGGATATAATGATATCCCTAACCATGCTTTTTCTAAATGCGAATATCCGCTGATGAGAATGTTTGTCGGCCAGCCATGATCAGCACTGACGACAATATCTACAGAAAGTTCTGACTGACTTTGTGCATGAACAGTACTTACGAGTGCAACCATCATGCTTAATAATATTATTAATTTCCTCATTAAAATCTCCCTTGAATCCCAATAGCCCCATAGGTAATATGATATTTGGAATGCTCAATCGGTTGGAATTCCTGATAGGAAACCACCGCAGTCAAACGCCAGTTGACCAATACACGCCACGACAGCCTTAGAGAAGCAGTTTTAGTCAAATTATCCGGGTTATTATTCAGCAAAAGTAAAGCCGGTTCAACCGCATATCGACTCTTCCCAAATCCGGCAGAAAGTGTACTTCCGAAATTGTCCGAAATGGTCCAATCCCAGCCCCCGGAAGTTGTCGATAATATTTCTGTATCAAACTGTTGAATGGTCTCTCCTAATCGAACAACATGATTTCCGATACGCCGGCTTAGATGGACAGCCCATTGGTCCACCGGCTCATAGAAATAATAATCATAAAAGTAGGTTGTGTCCTGCTCCCCTATGGATTCATCATAGTGATATTCATCGGCTTTTCGAAAAATGTACTGATACTCAGACCGGATGTAAGAAGCAGCATATCCCAGCCAGGGTAAATCACCGGAGATTTGTACACCCACAACCCAGCCGTGATGTTCATCTTTGGACTTTCTTTCTACATTCCACGATGAATTAGACGAGTCCATGTCAGTGGTATAAGTGGTGTCTGTTTGAAACACTCCCACAATACCTCCCAAACTGATTTCAGGTTTTATATAAAAATAATCACGACCGAAGAAATTTGTTTGATTGTATGATTTATCATCCCCCGTGATTTTGATTTTTTCCACTGCTATTGAAAAACGATCTTTCCAACGTCTGTCCATTGAAAAATACCCCATTTTAGATTGATAAATCTGTCCGGTAGAATATTCCCCATAAGTATAATAACTTCCCAGTGACAGGTTCCATGGGTATAGGAAACTGGAGAAATCTTTGGCATGCATTCCAGGAGTGAGCATTGAAATCAGAATTACCAAAACCCATTTATTTTGTAAGTTGACCATGATTCAGTCTTATTTCAATAGTACCATTGGGCGACTGTGTGAAGCCGTTTCCGTTTCGATCCGGCAATGATACACTCCGCTGGGCATTGGTTTTCCATGTTGATTATGCCCAAACCATCTGAAGGTATAATTCCCTCGATCTAATGACTTATCACACAATGTAATCACTTCTTGCCCCGTTGAATTATAAATTTTAACTGTAACATTAGATTTACTCTCAATTGTAATCGGGATTTGCGTCGTTGGATTGAAAGGGTTTGGATAGTTTCTACCTAAGCTTAGACTATTAGAAATAGCTGTCGTTTCGTCCACTGCAACTGTTCCATCAAATTGCAGAACATTTAATGTATACACTTCACTTTCATAATCATAAAGATTGTAAAGTATTTCTTTTTGTGGATCTGCGTCCATATTTCCAACATAAGGACCGGCGATATAACCATCAAACAAATCACTTTCCCATTCAAGAGCACCATCCAATGCATTATAAATTAATATTTTACTCGTGTAGGTTGAGGTTTCATAGTTAAAATCGTTAAGTCCCATAATAATTTCTTCGACACCATCTTCATCTATGTCGTTGGAATCTAAGAAATATACTGTACCCTGAAGTTCAGGCGTCTCCCATGCGGGTTCCGATCCAAAGATAGTCCAGGCAGCTACTTTACAACGATAAATCGGGTCATAACTTGTCGAAATCAAGATTGCATATCGAACACCATAATTTTCAAGCTCATAAATTTCATAGATATTTAAGTAGTCATAATTAGAATCCGTAATTTCCCAACTTGGCTGGTAGTCATTATCGCCATCAAAGAAAGCGACATTATTTAACCATATTTTTGCTAAATCCTTCGTCCCGTCATCGTTTAGATCAAAATAAATAATTCCTTTCTCGGAGGCATCCTGGTTCACCTGCCATTCTATAGAATACTGAGCAGATAAACCGGTGGCTGCAACCAAAATAAGTATTAGAGTTCTACCGGTTATTCTATTTGTCAAAAGTTTCATTTCGTTTGCTTTCCATTTTAGTTTGAAAATGTTGAGTATTATCAATGTTTGCACTAATCATATTTTACTCTATTTTAATAAGGTTCTTCACAATAAACGATACTTTTTGTTGTGAAGGTTGTAGATATTGAGGATAATGTTTTCATTGTTTCGGTACCCATACGCTTTTCTTTTGAGCACTTTAATTTTGTTGTTTAGTCATTCAACTTTAGCATTTGTCATTCTATATTTGAAATAGTTTAGAATTAATTTTTGATTTTTTATCATCGATTTAGCAAATGAAATTAACGGTTTAATATTTGATTCAAATACTTCGTCACACCATTTTAGTAAGAATGATTTTGCCCTGTCAATATTTTTATATTTCCACATCTGATTGAAAGACTCTTTGAGTTGATATGCTGTTGATATATTCTTGTTGATACTAAAGGTTCCATCATCTATGATACAAATGCGATTATCCATTCTGAGATATCCCTACTCTTTATTAATGTGTATGGGGTGAATCATCCAAGTGGCTACGGTCATTGATATTACTGGTTTTTTCTATGGCTGTTTCAGATTTCATGACTCCAATTCCATGTTCGTAAACTAATTTTCCACCTTTACCTGCACCTATTATCATAATAACAGCACTACACGTTAAGAGGACAAGTCTATATATCGGAGTTTGCACCTTTTTTACAAGAAGATGTAAAATGCTCCCGCCGGTTAATAATCCCGTAAACCATAGCATTATATTCCGATGCTGATGCACCAGATCATGTCCGGGGGCATCATGTCCAATAATCTCTGTTGCTCTATATCCGGATGCAACACCAATAAGAGCAGCGATTGCTGCGAAGTACATCATCCATAGTGGCGCATCTGACATTTTCATAGGCAATCTTTTTACGACACCAAGAATCTGTAGAAAAAGGGCAAGTACGACTAATACAATAGGAAAATGAACAACAATCGGATGAATATCCAACATGGTTATAACACCAGCTCAGGAGAATAACCAATCTTCTTAATCATTGTCTCCAATTCACCTTTATCTGCAGTAGATGATACAGTGACCAACTTCTTTATTAGGTCAATGTCCACATTCTCTACAGAGGAATTGCTCCTCAAAGATTCACGTATCTTCTGACCGCAATGTCCGCATGTCATATCTTTTATGTGGAACTTTGTTATCATGTCTTCCTCCTCTATGTTTTGCGTCTTACGAGAGCACGCTCCCGCAAGACGCAATTTACGACTATTTTTGTTTACAACAACCTTTTTGAGTTGATTATTTCCAAAACATCCATCGGGATGATTTTTCTTTGTGGTTACACTCAACAGATTGATTGCATTTTTTCATCTTACTGCACTCGCCGGGTTTATCACATTTTTCTCCTTTGTGAGGACAGTCCGCTTTTTTGCAACCATCCGGGTTTTCGCATTTTTTCCCCTCATGAGGGCAATCAGCTTTGTTAGCTTTTGTACTATTCTGATCTTCTGCATTCACTACTGCTGTCTTTTGGCATTTTCCTTTTTCGAATCCGCCTTTTTTACAGCAAGTTTTACCTTGAGCACTTATCAATGATACACTCAGTATCAACATCAGTAGTATTGTTAGTTTCTTCATCTTTTTTTCCTTTGTTATTTTATTTGTTTGCCAATCTCATCGGCAAGAGTTTCATCCCGCATTGATCGCAGGTTCCAGGTTTATCAGATCGAATACGGCTGTTTCGTCTGTTACGGTCATGTCGCAAATTGGGTCTTTGTATTCCATTGGGGGAACCTTATTTCATCAATATTATTTTTTGTGTTTGAATCTGATTTTCACTTCTTAACACTACAAAATATACGCCACTTGGATCATGTGTGGCATTCCATTCTATACTATAAATACCCGGTTCAGATTGACCATTCACTAATGTAGTTACCAATCGTCCTGTAATATCAATTATTTGCAAAGACATGGTTTCCTTTCTTTCCACAGAATAGGTAGTGGTTGTTACGGGATTAAAGGGATTTGGATAAACAGAATTCAATTTGAAATTTAATGGCTCGGTATTCTCAACATCAATTCCCGCTGGAGGCGAGTTATCCACGACAATAAATTGACCCATCATTCCCGTTTCTTCGTGCGTGAGGATATGGCAGTGATACATATAGGGAACCGATGTATCTGAATAATCTTCGAATTTTGTAATAAATTTTGCTGTTCCATTTTGCGGCGGTACTAAAACAACATCCTTCCAGCCCTGCATATGAACGGGAGGTATTTCTCCATTTATTTCTAAAATATTAAATTGAACATCATGGATATGAAATGGATGGGCAATTTGAGATTGATTTGTTAATTCCCATATTTCAACATTATTCAAAGGAATTTCATAATTAACAACATTAATATCAAAAGGTTGACCATTAAATTGAAATGGTCCATTCAAAGCACCATTCGGTCCCATTACAACAGGAGAAAATAATATCGCCCTCGTTTCATCAACATCCTCAGGATTCCACTGATTTACAACTACAAGTGTTTCAGGAATGGATGTAATGGGTGTACTAGTAGTGTTTGTTACAACCAATTCCAATAATATAAAGTCACTGCCATTTAATGGATTATCTGCATAATAGGGAATGGAGCTCCCTCCCATTCCTCCAACGATTTCCGCTCCATAAATTCCATTTGGAATATGTGAACCGATATTCATAATACTTACCGTTTCCCCAACCATATTATTCAAATCAATTAATATTTCATACCGTTCTCCCGGTGATATTAAAAGTTCCGTTAATTCAATAGGTTCATTTAATAATCCTCCGTCATTCCCGATTACATAAAAATTCGCATTATTATCTAAACCTATGTTGAATGACCGTTCGGAAGATCCATTCAGTAAACGGAATCTAACAATTTGAGCAGGAACTTCAACGAAGGCATCTCGTGTACCGTTCGTCAATAAAAATGTATCTAATCCACTGGAATCCATATTCGTGACAATTTGAAAATTTTCATCCAATGTTTTTGTTTGAAAAACGAGCGGAATATCATCTACTCCATATTCTCGTGGCAAATCTAACAATGCTTCTTCTTCATCTTTTACGATAACAAAACCAGCGATTCCCATTTGAACATGTTCATTTGTTTTATGCATTAAATGGGGATGATACCACATGGTTGAAGCATGGTCTTTTACAGTAAAATGAGGATTCCAAGTTGTATTGGGTGGAATGGGCGTATGGGGTCCGCCATCAAATTCTGCCGGAACATGCATTCCATGCCAATGAATGGTCGTTGTATCTTGAAGTTGATTATCAAATGTAATATTAACATCTTCCCCTTTTTCCATAATTAATGTCGGACCCAAAATAGGAAAACTCACACCCATCGTTTGAGTAAATATTCCGGGGAAAAATTCCATTTCGCTTTCTTGAATCGTCAGTTCAAAATTATTTCCGTTCAAAGCGGGTGGAATAATGAGTTGATTTTGTGAAATAATTATATTTACAAAAATTAGTTGTGTAAGTATTTTCATCGTTGTTTCCATTTTTTTAGTGATAAACTGTTTTGATATGGTTCATTAAAGCCTAATATTTCCCATCTGCTTAATAAGAACGTTCCAGCCAATAATATTACCCCAACTTCACTCCAAAACAGAATTCTATTCTCCATGTAAAATGAAAAATAGGGATTTTGCACCATCTCCCAAATAGAGCCTTGTCCATTTTTCGGTTGAATCTGATACAGAAAATAGTCCTTTTCACTATACGGGTATAACCATTTTATTCCCACTGTTCTTGCCGTGAGCCAATCGGTGATTAAGTGAAGTTGAGCACCGAGAAATATTCCCCATGAAATTGGTTTTAAACTTTTTTGCTTCTTCCATTTTTCAAAAAGAACCATTCCGCCAAACAACATTATCCAGAAAATAGGTGTATGCAAGACAGAGTGGTGCCCGGCGACAGTTGTGGAAAATAGACCATCAACATCGGGCAGGACAGAGGAAAGCAACAAAACCGGCAGAAAAGGAAATGCCGTCCAAGACGTTCGATTCATGGATTTTCCTAACAAATATCCGGATGCAATATGGGATGGAAAAAACATACGTATTTTTCAAAACCTATAATTATTCATTATTTCACAGTTTCAAACTGGGAAATAACACCGCCGGTTACGGATGAACCATGTCCGCTCATTCCGGACATCATCATGCCACCGCCGTGTTCATGCATTTCCATACCTTCTTTCAGGCAAATTGAATACATGGCTGAATCCATTAATGCAGAATCAGGATGAAATGTCATCATAGACTGATTTGCATCCCAATCAAATGTTCCGTGCATGCCGTCATTAAAATCGACGGGCATATCATCCAAGTCTCCCATGATTAGGGCAAACCGGGATTCACAGGACATTTTATCCATTGCTTCACTGAATTCCACTTTTATTTCCGTTGTTTTTGCTACGCTTGTTGCACCATCAGGAGGTGTAATTGACAGAATTTCCGAAGAAACGTCGTCTTCACATCCCAAGGTCCAAAAACCTAAAACTAATATCAGCATCATGCTGACTGTTGTTTTGACTTTCATGGTTTTCCTCCCATTTTTTAGTCTGTTATTATTATTACTTCGGCGATGGTTAACCGTAATATTCCGACCTAATCTTTTAAACTCTTTTTCAACAGACAGGAATGTCTGTTCAAAGTTCACACGACTAACTATCGCCGGAGTAATAATTCAACTATTCCGATTGAGCGGTGGTTGACCACAGTATTTTCCCTGTTTTTGTTTCAATCAGGTGAAGCGTTAATGAGAGTTGATTATTTTCCAGTGCTGCATAACCATCCAGAAAACCCTCCACACCGATCAAACCACCGATTTCCACCGCACTCTTTTCATCCATGATTCCGGATAAAGCAAGCTCCTGCTCTTTCAATAATTCCTCTAATCGATGTCTGCTGATGACTTGGAATGAATTCGAAGAGACCAGTTCATTGATGAGTTTAGCGTGCAATAAATCCACATCAATTCCTGCAGACTGACTGCGGACTTGCCACACGGCAATCTTGGAAATAGATAAGGATTGCCTTTTCAGATCATTAGTAACCCTACCGATCACCTGGTCTATCTTATTGCTTTTATTTGTTTCCTGAACCAAACCGATAGAAACCGGCTTTACTATTTTCATGTGTGAGTGCATTCCCATCCACATCTGCATACAACCAGGAAGAAATAACACTAAAGGTAAGAGTGCTATCATTTGTTTTTTCTTCA
>JACNKV010000091.1 GCA_014381855.1 Fidelibacterota bacterium
ATTGGATTTTCTAAAGGAAAAAAAGTAGCCTGCAGGTGCCCCATCAGTAGCTACATTCACTAAAAAAGAAGCATAAATCGAACCCGATGTTTGCTCGGTAAAACTTTTCTTATCATCTTCCCCTGTTGTATCAAGTAAAGCTGCATTACCAATTCCTGAAGAAGCATAACTAGTAAAAGATAAACCACCGCTGGAAACCGTGATTGGATTAGTTCCACCTGAACTAAAAGAGAGCCACCCGTGAGTCGTAAGGTTATCCTCTGCAGTATAGTCAAAGTTCTCATTTAATAGTTGTCCATTTGTAACCTGTTTCAATAACAAAACAACAAGTAAGCGAGAAAATACAGAATTTATTTTCATATCAAACCCTCATTGATTTTGAATTGACAATTCAAATTCTGTCTGATTATAGCCAATCAGACCTCAAAGTCTACAAATAAACCATGAGAATTTCATTATAAAACTCGGGTAAGAAAATGATGATCCATATTAAATTCACATAGTTTGAATAATAAGAATAACACCATTATGAATGCCCATCCACTTTATAAACTCATTACAGATAAAACACTTTTTGAGGTGATAGCCAAACGGTTCGGATCACCCACCTATATCTATTCCAAAGAGCGAATTGAAAATAATTTACGCAGTCTGAATCATTCACTATCCTCTTATTTCAAGCGGTACAACATCTGTTATGCGTTGAAAGCAAACAGCAATCCTCATTTGGTAAAGGTAATGAAAGGGATACTCCCCTCACTCTCTGCTGATTGTTCTAGTCCAGGAGAGATATTTGTTGCCGAACAATCCGGAATCAATCTACAAAATTGCATTTTCACAGGAAACTATGAATCTGAGGGAGATCTAAAATCCGCGCTACGGGCAGGAATCCATATCAATCTCGATGACATTACTTCATTCCATCGGTTGAAATCTATTGGGCTTCCGGCAGAAATATCCTTCCGATTAAATCCGGGATTTGGTAAAGGAAAATTTGCTGAAATTACTACCGCCGGTGAGAAAGCTAAATTTGGGATTCCCAAAGAAGATATTATTTCTGCTTACCGTCTTGCACGAGAATCGGGGGTGAAAGAATTCGGGCTGCAATGCATGGCGGGTTCAGGCGTGTTAGACGAAAATTATTTCCCGAAACTCTTATCAGCGATTTTAGATTCGGCACGTGAGATTGAAACAACACTCAAAATTCGCTTCAACCATATCTCAATCGGCGGCGGGTTCGGTATACCATATCATGAGGACGAATCACCGCTAAATATTGATACAGTATTTTCTGAACTGAGTAAAGTATTTTATTCATATTATGAACCATCAGGTGCACCTGCTTTTTGGATTGAACCGGGGAAATACATTATGGGAGATGCCGGAATATTACTGGCGAAAGTCATCGGTATAAAGCACAGCTATAAAAAATATATCGGACTAGATGCCGGAATGGAAACCCTTATGCGTCCGGCACTTTACAAAGCATATCACAGGATATACAAAATTGGTGATCCGGATGCTCCGATACAAATTACAGCTGATTTCACCGGAAGCATTTGCGAGAACACAGACAGACTAGCTTATGATCGTCCTTTCCCTAAAGTCTCTGAAGGTGACCTAATTGCGATTATGGATACAGGTGCCTACGGTTTTTCAATGGCGCATAATTTTAATACGCGACCACGTCCTGCAGAAGTTCTTCTGGACGGCGATAATCCGGTTCTTATCCGAAAACGGGAAACCATTGAGGAGATTTTTTTAAACTGTAATATTTAATGCCTAAGATACTTAAAAAGACAACAACACTTTATCTGTGCCTACTGGTTGGACTTTTTCTCACGAGCATCTACCTTACTCGTGAGAGATACCTTAGCGATAGCGAAGCTGATAACGTTTCAGTGCTGACAGGATTGGATGTTCTTCTTAGTCAACAATCCGAAGGGCTCGAAGGTAAAACCATTGCACTTGTAACAAATCATACGGGTCTAGATAAAAACGGAATCCCAAATTATATAAACCTGATGGAGTTAGAGGACGTTAATCTCAAGGTAATATTCTCACCTGAACATGGTTTATTCGGCGAGGCGACCGCCGGAGAACACATAAGTTATAATGAAAAGAATGCGGCGCTTCCAGCCGTAATTAGCCTTTATGGTAAAACGAAAAAACCAACCAAAGATATGCTGGAAAATATCGATTTAATTCTTTATGACATTCAAGACATCGGAGCCAGGTTTTATACGTACATTTCCACGCTGGGTTTAGTTATGGAAACAGCCGGAGAATTGGGGATTCCTGTGCTTGTTTTGGATAGACCTAATCCCATCAGAGGAGACCGAATCGAAGGACCGGTTTTAGATATAGCTTACCAATCTTTTGTCGGGTATTATCCAATTCCAATTCAATACGGGTTAACCGTTGGGGAATTGGCAAAGATGATCGTCGGTGAAAATTGGATTCATCCCACTCCACACTTAGAGGTAATACAAGTTCAGAACTGGGAACGCCATCTATGGTATGATGAAATTAATCTGCCATGGATAAAACCATCGCCGAACATTCCTGATTTGGAAACCGCCATCATTTACCCCGGAATGTGCCTGATGGAAGGAACAAACATCAGTGAGGGACGCGGGACTCAATCTCCTTTCAAACAAATCGGAGCTCCGTGGATTGATGGGGCAAACCTTGCTCATGAGTTAAACAAACAAAATTTACCGGGAGTCGTATTCTCGGTGACTAATTTTACTCCAAAATCCATCCCCGGAATGGCAATGAATCCAAAATATTTGGGTGAGCAGTGCAACGGAATTGAAATTATTATTACTGATAGAGATGCATATCGAAGTGTTGCCATCGGTGTGCAGATTCTTTTGGCTATTCACTCGTTATATCCAAGCCAGTTTCAACTTACACCTTTCATAGACACGTTATGGGGTTCAAATAAATTAAGGTACGGAATTATTTCTGGTTTATCTTTTGAGGATATCACGAAAAAATCAATGCTAACAACAAAAACCTTAAAAATAAGATGCAAAGATTATATTATTTACTAACTTTGAAGGTGATTTAATGATCCTTAAGACAACATAACATGAAACAAATAAAAGTACTTCTCTTCATTCTTTTTATACCTATAACCGGTTTAATCTCTCAGCAGAGTAATACGGAATTTCGTTCTACGTGGGTTATCACTTGGAATCATATCTCTTCCAGTGATACACCGGCGCAGGGGATGGAAAGAATCCGTATTATTATGGATAATCATAAGGCAGCAAATATGAATGCTGTTCTATTTCAAGTTCGGCAAAGCGGTACAGCCTATTACAATTCGTCTTTTGAACCCTACGGATCCTATTCCGGGTACGAATATCCTGGATATGATCCTCTGGCATATGCTGTTGAACAGGCACATTTGAGAGGACTTGAACTCCATGCTTGGTTCAACACGTTTGCAGCTGCAAGTACATATCCGGGTACACCGGCAGCAGAACATCCTGAATGGGTTTGCCGTGATAGAGATGGACTTTCTATGAGTTCTTATCGTGCTTTATCTCCCGGGCTTGAAGACGTAAGAGAATACACGGTGAATGTCGCGATGGAAATTGTAAACAATTATGATATCGATGGTTTACACTTAGATTACGTAAGATGGAATGAGCATTCAAATGGACATAGACAAGATATTAGTCATAAAGAAGAACTACAAAGAATGGATGGATACATAAGTGACGAAGAGCTAGAGGCCTTAACCAATAATCGTTCAGGAAGATATTTGTATGACTACCTCCATCCATACAACGGGGGTGTACCTGAGGGTTATTCATCCTGGGAAGAATGGTGGCGATGGTGTGTAACAGAATTTGTTACGACGCTGCATGACTCGATCCAAGCCGTAAAACCACATGTTCGTCTTTCTGCGGCTGTTCTGGGAAAATATAACTGGTCGGGGTGGCAAGGCTATGGGAGTGTCTATCAAGACGCCGCTCTCTGGTTCAATGAAGGATATGTTGACCAACTCATGCCCATGCACTATCATTGGACCAGCCCGCAAAGTTTTTACGGTATGTTAGAAGGAAATTGCCCGGAATGCTGGGGACAATATATTCAACCCGGGGTTGGAGAAGGTCGGCTGTTCTCCGTCGGTCCGGGTTCGTATATCCTTAATGAGTATAATGTATGGAGTAATCATGCTCCGATAGTTGATTCTTGTCGCACGATTCCTTGGGTAGATGGATTTCAATTCTTCAGTTATGGGACTTGGGATGATCACAATTATTGGGACTTTGCCGGACATACCTTTTTTGACAATCAGACAAAAATTCGGAATATCTCTTCAAACTTTGGAGATACTCCGGATGCTCCCGGGCTATTCATTACATATGTTGATTCACTCACTCATGATCTGACTGTTATTCCGAAACAAACGAATGAAAACATGTGGTCAATACTATATCGGTCGATCGATGGAGAAATCAATTTGGATAATGCAGAAATCATTAATATTCATTTCGGGCGTTTGTCGTATACTATTCGCTCATATTTTACAGATGTTGATGATTCACTCTTTATTTATGCTTCTACTACCCTTAATCGTTATTGGACAGAATCACCCTTATCTTCAATTGTGTTGGCAAGCAGGAATCCTCTGCCTTCAAGTTCTTCCTTAGGAAATCTCTATCCTAATCCGTTTAAGAAAAATATTTCGATACAGTTT
This sequence comes from Fidelibacterota bacterium, assembly GCA_014381855.1. Taxonomy (GTDB): domain Bacteria; phylum Fidelibacterota; class Marinisomatia; order Marinisomatales; family JACNKV01; genus JACNKV01. The sequence goes on from JACNKV010000091.1 coordinate 4,721, forward strand.
TCTATAACCGGACTTGATGATATCACTATTAACATCTTTAATATCTTAGGCCAAAAAGTAACCACATTAATCCAAGATGCTATTCTCCCCGGAAGTTATACAATATCCTGGGATGGAAAAACACTCAATGGAAGTTTAGCATCAAGTGGAATATATTTTGCGGTTATGAAAACTAACAATGAAATAAAATGTAAAAAAATCTGTCTCGTGAAGTAAGTTTCTGTTTTTCATATACGAGTTTTACAGGTTCACTTTCATATATTTACAATACTGGCAGAAGATATTAATTTAGACCTAAATTTTATTTCAACAGCACCATTTTCTTTACATAACGATGTGTTCCATTTTGCATTATAGCGAAATACGTCCCGGTAGAAACAGCCTTACCATACATATCTTTGCCATTCCATTTTACATGATGTAAACCTGCTTGCCGGTTTTCATTTATTAAGGTTTTCACAAGTTGTCCCCGTAGGTTGTAAATATCCAGTCGTACATCACCATTAGACGGTAGCTGAAAACGTATTATTGTCGTTGGGTTAAATGGATTTGGAAATACACTGTGCAGCATAGGAATTCTAGGAAGTACGGCATTATTATCATCTACATTCATATGAATATCAAATCCAAAATAGGTTAATAATTTTTCCATAAACTCGATGCGATTACTCTCAGTGTAAATTGTTTCAAAGGGTATTCCCAAAATAAAAAATGCCGCTTCTTGCGTCCCCTGTGGGACAAACCCGGTCCAACCGACACCTGCCCGTCGATTGTTTGCATATTTTAGCATCGTGGCAGAACCGGTCTGCAAAGAGAATGCGTCAGGATAATCTTCTTCATAAACACCATGCAGGCCGTCGTCATAAGAAAAACTCAGTCCGAAAAATGGAGTATCCTGTACACCATTGACGGAAAAAGATTCTGCATCATCATAGGCCATACCGACTTTGAAATAGTTATAGATGAAATCGTTGTCCTGTGCATCGCCCCGATAATCAAGATCCCAAGCGATTTCAGAACCGGTTACAAACATTTTTCCGCCCTGGCGAAGGTAGGCTTTTACCAATTCTTGCTCAGAATCACTGAATGTTTCATCAGCTGTACTTTCATCGCCTAACAACCAAAAGACAGCCTCATATCCTTCCATTTCTATTTCTCCATCCACTAACGTGGAGTTTTCTATTGTTTCGAACGAAACGCCCAACGTCTTGAGTGCCTTTCCCGCAGTCATCGCGAATGGATGATAAGGCAATGAATAACTGCCTGATCCTGTATTTCTATCGAACCCATCAACAAGGAGGATTTTCTGGTCTGTACTCCCCACATTAGCGCCATAATAATCCGAGGGGAGGCTTTCCGAGATGCTGTCTTCAGCAGAAATATTTGTGATCTTAAAAAAATTATGTGAATCCAAGCTGTTGAGATCCATGGCAAGCTGATTAATATGTTGCGGGGCAGTTCCCAGAATATCCCAGTCCACCCCATCATTTGAACCGTAAATAGTGTAGCCATAGGAGAAAGTATTGTTAATACCATCCCATTTTAGCCTGAGACTATCGTTGACAATAACTGATTTAAAATCCGTTCGAATAACCGGTGATTCTTGAGAATTCATATAAACATAGTATCTTGGGGTATATGAATTTAATTGGCTCAATGTGTAGGTGTGATAATTCACCTTCCAATCGTAACCGGATGCTTCAGCTGTTACAAGAGAACCATCTGTATTTTGATGGACAAATAATCTTACGTGCCCAACTTTATGGATGGCATCCCCCGGTTTCAATTCGCTCCATGAATCATAAGCAATCGTAATCCAATCATCCATCATGCTTGTAGAATAATGCACAGGAAGCTTCCAGCATCTTGAGACAAAACCCGAACAATCGACCCCACACGTGTATGAGCTGACTCCGGATGTCTCTTTATCCCCTGCATACATACCGCTCTGCATTCCTCCATCATATCCTGAAAGCGTGTTGAATCCACCCCATTTATACGGGATGCTGTAATTTGTCCCAACCCCAACCCAGTCGGGGGTTTCAATATAGACGCCGTCGGGGTCCTGGATCAATCCGCCTGTGAGATTGTCTTCGGTGGCCGTCCATTCATGATAGGTATATTGATAGGCGGTTGTCAAAGCTTCAGATGGTGTTACGGGAGGATAGTCTAAAGATTCACGGTTGTTTTTGCTCTCTTCATCGATTCTTAAAATATCCGGTTCATTCATAATTTCGTCATTAAAGTGATAGTTGATATTATATTTCTCAGGGAGTATATACCTTTTGAGAGTATTCGGAATCTCCCCATTAAACATCCAACCTATAATGTGAATTCCCTCAGTAGAAGAAATCATTTTATATAAATTTCCTTCATCCACATAAAATTCTTCGGGTATATATGTATGCAAATGTACCGGAAAATCAAATATAGCCTTTTTGATTCCGTAGCGGTCATACAAAATAACATCCCGTTGGACAATTAACGGCACGTCTCTTGTGATTATTTCGCGTAAAATATAATAATACTCCTCACGTAATTTCCCAATGCAGGACAAGTATCCTAAATTTTCCTCATGGACAGAAAATAGTACTTTACCGTTTTTAACAACTGCACCCTGACCTCTTTTAACCAGTTTTGTTTCAATCTCACCCATGTGAACGCCCTTATCGTAGTGAGTATAAAACACCTGACCGTTTTCAGAAATATTAAAGTAATCGATATCCTTCGATGGAATGCGTTCAATCATTTGCAGTTTGGTATTTGAAAATGTTTTTAGAGACATGTTTTCTTTATCTAAAATATAGACAATTTCGTCATACACTTTAAATGCCGTTGGGCCATAAGTTCCTCCCGGAGCTTCACGCAAGCCTGCGTGGGTATCTCCCCCGCCCCAAGGCAAAGAGAGTAATTCTTTGTAAACAAATTGGCCGGATATCTGTGATTGAAATATCACAAAAATAAGAGATAAGAATTTTAATCTGAAATTCATATTAATTTCCTGTGTAATTTATTTGATGAAACTCATTTTTTGAACATCTGTAAACTCGTTTGACGTTAAATATAAAAAATAGATACCTGAAGAGGATATATTTCCGTCATGTGTTCGCCCGTCCCATTCAATTGTGTGATGTCCTTTAGTCTGAACATTATCCATAAGCGTTTGCACCTCCCTACCGAGTAAATCATAAACAACAATTTTAATATGATTGTCAGTAGGAACATCATAAGTAATTATGGTTTGTCTGTTGAACGGGTTTGGATAGTTATTTGAGACAATATACTCCAACGGATATCCTCCCAATTCTACATATCTTCCAATATCGTTGCGTAACTCAGGTAATTTATCATAGATATTATGTCCAGGACAAGATGTATCGTTATAAGGGTAATCTCGATGTCCTCGTAATACACTGGGGTCATAATTATACTCGCCGGAAATCCATGCATAAAGTGCAACCAGAGAATTAATAGTATCCTCCGTGAGATGGTCACCGCAGTACGGTTCCGGTGGATGATAACAGCCCAAAACACAAACACCGATGTTCCCGGTGTTGTTGTCCATAACGTGAGCGCCTATCACCGTTTCAGGACGGCCCTGATAAATATATCCGGCTTTGTCAACAACAAAATGATAGCCGATATCACTCCACCCACGAACAAACTGATGAAGATCTTGGATGGCGCGCATCTGTTCTTTTCCTTCTTCTATGTTTGAAGCGGAAAATCCGGCGGCATGGTGTAACGTCAATTTTGTGTAGTATGGGTGCAAAGAATATCCATGAGTCGGTGCCCTCGCTCCCCATTCAGCACGAGTAATAATTGTTGGTTTAGGCAAATCGTTTTCTATGGATCTTCCTCGTATGCCGATGTCAGGATATTCTTCTAAATCTGGTAGAAATATTCCTGCACTCATAATTGATGGAAGTTCATGAGAGGATGTTATTTTATATTCAAACATGATGGAAGATTGACTCGCCTCATGTCGGGTATATAAAAAGGTTTTAACTGAATCAGGCAAATCATATTTATTCCCGCGAATCCAAGCGGATGTATTAAGGTGAGCATCAAAATATCGGAAATATACATCCAAATCTTTAGGAACATTTTTCACTAGGATTGCCGTTCCTTCAGGGTGATAATCCAATGGATACATCTCGGAGCGTCCAATATGTATGTTTACATCACCGGATATATCGTGCTCAATAACCGAAGTATCCACTACATGAGCGATTTCATTAAGCTGTCCAAAAACAGTCCAACCGGAAAATGTAATACCAATGATTACCAACCGTACTATTTTACTCTTATGCATAGTTTTAAATTAAATAATAAATCTAATCAAACTAAATAGAATCCTATGACAGGGGTTGCATGTATTTTGTTTATGGTGATTCACCGTTCAAGTTAATCATCCTATTTTATTCTGCCAAAGCATATTCATTTTTTTTGTTCTTAATGCGACCACATAATAGGCTCCTTCCTGACTCCAATTCATTCCTTGTCGCAAACTCTAAAGCCAACGTCTCTAAAGATTGACTCATGTATCCCCGGGGCATCCATGTATCCAATGGATGTACGTCAGACTTTCCAGTGCTCCTGTAACGGCGTCACTGTATAAATATATCTCCAAACACACAACGTAGCTTACGACGCACTTTACCCTGATTTATATAACCCGGGATATCATCTTTGAACGCTTGACTCAGTTGCTTGTCCATATCTGATAGGTAGGCTGATAACTGTTTTTAAGCTCTACCCGAACTTGAGCTTGGATTGATGTCTCAAATGTGTCGAAATCTTCGTAACTTCTCTCTAATTTTATGACCAATGTTAAATCTTGCATGGTAGTTCACTCCTCTGTTTTTTTGTAAATAAGGGTGAACCATCTTTTATTTACCACAACTATTTTATATGCAACCTATGACAAACAAATAGTGCACAAAAAAAGTAAGAACATTTTGGGTATTTAATTACAAAGAGAAGACTGTGCAAAGCCTTCTAAAAATTACAAAGATAGATTTGAGTAGAATTATATTTCAGTACTTCGAAGACACAAGGTTTACATGACTATTCCCATTGAAATCCGCTGGACATTTTTCAAGCGACCGAAATCAGTATAGGAATAATCGATTTTCAACATGGTTTGTGTTCCCCATATTCGATAATGCATACCACCACCAAGCGTTAAACCTTCTTCTGCATCCTCTCTGAAAAGATTAGCATGTCCGCCACGTAAAAAGAACATTTCACCCACTGCAAACTCAAGCCCAGCATTCACTGCTTCCGTATTATCATTCGGATGAAGGGCATCTATCCCAAAAGTCAGTCGAAAAGATTCAGTCTTTAATAATTCACCTGATAAACCAACTCGGAATAATAACGGTAGTGGATAGGCGTCTGTCTCATACAAAGCATTCACAAACTCAACATTTCCCTGATTGGTTAGGTCCGGGTCTACACTCAACTTCTGATCACGACCTGATAGTTGCATATCACTACCATAATTTGTCAAACTGGCCCCAAGACGAATATTCCAGGGAGTAACAAACAAAGCTCCAAGGTCTGCAGCATAAGAACTTGCTTTAGAATGCCAAATATTCTGTTGGATATATTTCAGATTTCCACCAATTGAAAACCGATCTGTTAGTTTGCGAGCAAATGTTACGTTTACAGCCAAATCCTGTGCTGACCAATACTCTCCTGTTCCTTCCGGGTCGATGACGGTTCTTACTTTATCTTCCGGAACAGACAGATTAGTAATTGCAAAACCAAAAACACCAACTCCGCGAATTGGTAATGCCAACCCAAGATAGTTAAAGGTAATTCCTGCAAGCCAGTTATGGTTGGCAAACATAGATTCTATAGTGGTCAATTCGGCTAATCCCGCTGGATTCCAAAACATGGAACTCACATCTCCAGCCATAGCTGTAAATGCATTCCCCATTGCAGAACCGCGAGCATCAACGCCGATTTTTAAAAACTGTCCGGCGGTCGTGCCGGATTTGGTAATCGTCTGGCTGTTTACCAACTGCCCAAATACTGATCCTGCCAAAATAATTACTGCTGACAGATGAGCTTTCAAGATTTTAGTATTCATCATGTATTTGATCCTGAATAATGTTTGGTTACGTCTCATTTTATCACCGCAAATCTTCCGATTTTCTCACCAAGTTCTCCGGCATCTACATGAAATATATAAACACCGTAAGCGATGGGAAAATTATCTCGAGTAGTTAAATCCCAATATTCAATGCCATCATCTATAGTAGTCGTGTGATGCAGTATCTTTACCAACTCACCTGACAGCGTGTAAATGTGAATTGTACATTCAGCAGGCAAATGGTTAAAATAGACACGCCGTGGTCCACGATCTCTAGGATTCTGTCTGTCCAGCTGTTCTAGTACATTTGTAACCACATAAGGGTTGGGCACAACACTAATCCTATCCAAATCACCTTGTGCTAGGTGTTCATCTATCCTTGATGATCGAGTTACAAATGTATATATATCTTCTTCAGTGAAAGGTCGGGAAGTGTAGATAAAAAATACATCGCCCTCGCCGGGAGGTATTGGGGTTCCATCAGAAGGCTGAAGAAATTTTATCATCCAGGTTGGATTAGAAAAACCTTCTCCCTCAAATAACACAATTTCATCATGCGTATCCCACGTATCACTGCTTTCATTTGGTGGTTTTTTTATTATGGCGAACGGCTGCTTCTCAGGCAGCATCCCCATCGTTGTCTTGTAGATGGAGAATGGAGTGAGAATTCCGGCAAAAATACCTGTGTCAATTATCGACGAAGAAAACCGAACCTCATAATCCGCCGGGAAGGCCGTTCCTCCCTGCGAATAAACGCCGACAACTCCGGAATAATTTGTCGGACTATACATATTCCATCCGGTTGTTGAGTTATCAATTTCTAGGGATTCATCTTGAACATAAAGTTTAATCCCATCAAATACAGGCGTGGACTCTTCCTCATTTAGGTTTTGACTCCCGGCTATGGGGAAATAAGTATATGTCGCCAAATAGGTCACTCCATCCTGTAAACTTCCACCGGAAGTATCCGCAAGAGCTCTTACTCTGCCGGATTCTGTTTCTAACTCATAATCAACACCGTTTTCAAAAGTGATATTTCCGTGCAGGTCCGTTAGCACAAAGTGTTCTTCATTTATATTTCTTTTCTGCAGTCCGATAAACTTATCCCAGTTAGCTACAAACTCCTCTTCCACCAATTGTAAATCCTCAACAAAATATCTGGTTGGATTCTCTTGGAATGTGACTTTGAACGTATCCAAATCGTCTAATTCTATTGGATTGACAATTTCCAGGCTGAGAAGTCCTGTTGCAACACCTTCTGTGTGAAGAAGTTCGTTCCCAAGCACGAAGCCGTCGGTGTACCCTGAAGCTGGTGCCCGAGGAGTTATTTGCAGAGTGTTAACATCAAAAAATATTTCGTTGGATTCCGGGTTTAGTGTAATTTGCTTTGAGCATTCAGTTGGTGCAATCTGAAGACTATCATCGCCATGGTCATAAGATACTACAGCATAGTAATATGTTTGGCCATTAAGAACCTGATTAGAGTCAATAAATGTATGCTTTAACCCTGTGTTGTTTCCTAAATTATAAGGAATTCCTGATTGAGCATATGGAATATCACTTAATCCGCTGTAATCATTAATAAGATCGAATTTTGCCGGTGCACCGCCTACCATTTCAACCGGAGTATAAAGTGCGTTTGAACCGTAGGCATCTGTAATGGTCTGCTGATCCAAAAAGAGGGGATCCAAACTTCTGTAAATTGCATATCCCTCAAAATCGTTCTTTTCAGAAATTGGATCAATGGAATATTCTGCTATATCATCCCAGTAAAGAATGACTTTTTCATCTCCCGGTGATGCCGTAACATGCGGTTTTGCAGGTGGTTTTGCAAACTGATAATTACGCTCGTAAATACTTTGAGCGGTTAGTGCATTCAATGTTAAATCTGTGTGATTCTGACCAACAAGCAATGCGATTGAAAATCTGCGTATATCCCCCGCTGGCAAGTCGATAGGACCTGAACTGTAAATAAATATATAATCACCGGCATTTGTGGCATTGGCGGAATCAAACACGCCCGGTGTAAGAAAATTTTCGTACACATGTTGATCGTAAGAAATACGATTATTCCCACCGAACGCCGGGGAAGCGAACCCTGTCAGTCCGACCATATCAGCCTCATCCAAATCTGTCCATTCATAATTTGGTTCACCGGGCTGACGAATATCGTACATACTTCCGGCCGTCGGCACTCCGTCACCTTCACCTGCATCTCCTGTATTAGGCAGTCCATCAATCCCCAGGTCATGTTTATCCGGGTCCCAGTCACCATCATTATCAACTCCGTCATTCCTGCTCTCATCTACAAGACCATCATTATCGTTATCAATTCCATCATAAGGATTTCCGGGACTTTCTAAGAATTTATATCCAAAATAACCCGGTGTACGTCCGGCAACATCACTAATCCCATCTGCATCCCAGCAATATACCATATTTATATCCCGATCGAAGAATGAAAGGTCATCTTGCCAGTTAGAAGGACCGCCAACATGCGGGTCCCCCCACATCCCAAACATGACGTTATTCAAATCTTTTTCACTTTTGTTAGTTACTTTGTAGATTAGGAATATAATATCTTCAGCCATTGGATTCGCCCATTGATAATATCTGCATTCTATTTCAATTCCGAGTCCGCGACGCGATGAATCAGCCGGGAAAGGATAATATTCAAATTCTTTGTTTGCACGATCATCGACAACAAAGAAAGATTCCATGTCTGAATTGGATGCCCCCTGTTTTAATGCACCGGGCCAGACAAATTCTTTTAGGTTTGCGTTATACCAGCCTTCTGCCCAGCTGTCGGGTTTACCGTCACCGTCACGATCAATATCGTTGGATGTCGGAATATACGGACTTTCCGCATCTGCGTACGGAACGCCTCCGTCATTATATGCCAAAGGCTCCCAGCCCCAAAATTCCTTACCGTCGGGTGAACGCTCACCGTCAAGTGAGACTAATCCGTCACTGATAACGTTGGCATACCAAGTCGTATCCCCGTTTTCCACGACCGGAAACGCATCGGGATGACTGTTGGGTGTAACTTCTACTCTGGCACAAATAAAAGGGCCGAATTCGTAGCCGTAGCCCAGACCTTCCCAAGTGATATCGGTTACTCGGTTGCCGGGGCGTGAAATTGAACCGTAATTCCAAATCTCTGTTGTAATCTTATTCCCCATCAATGTCGCTTTTTGTCGCCGAAGTAATTGGGGATCATCCTCTTCAGCCAGTTGTTTATTTCGAATTCCTTCACGCCATTTATAATACACTTCATGCTTCCATTCCGACCAACCTTTTTGAGGGCCCAGTGGATATTTTTCTGCATCATTTTCTTCCGCAGGAAAAGGCCAGATTGCAAAAGCAATATCAGGAATACTCACTGTTAACACAATAAAAATAATGAGGAGTGAGAGAGTTTTTGTATTCTTTAGGTAATGCATTAATATTTTCTCCGATAAATTAAAAGTCTAATGAAAAGCCAATTTGGGCGGAACGTGGTGGACTATAATAACTTGGGCGTACCTGATATTCTTCCCATGTGTGAATCCCGGGTTCTCCATAATGTTGGATAAATCCTTCAGTTTCCTGAGCGGATCGATTAGCGTATGTATACCCGGCTCTCCCGGTGTCATCGTACACGTACCGTTCGTTGCGTGTGTCAAAGAGATTGAATACTTTCAGGAAAAGGACCACACTCAGTTTTCCGATATTTATATTTTTATGAATACGCATATCCACTTTTTTTTGCCACGGTTTGCGGGCACTATTCTGAATCGGAACATAATTAGCCTGAATGATCGACGGAGTGTAAGGCCAGCCACTGGAAAGGTTTCCGATGATACTTATCCCCCAGTTTCTTGGATCACTAATTGTAACCGTCGCGTTAAAAACGTGCCGCTGGTCCCAGCTAAGGGGTACGATCCGTTTCTCTTCCTCTTCCCCGGTCAGAGAATTGAAATAGAATGAACCGGAGTTGACACTGTTACCTTCCGTAACCTGGTAGGCATAATCTAAAAATGCCGAGGTCTTTGATACACGATCCCAATGCTTGGATAAACTGATCGTCAACCCTTTCACATTTCCGTAATCTTTGTTAAGGTAAACAGAATAACTGGACATCCCGTAATCGGGGTGCTGATATTGAATTGTCTGTAGAGCCAGCAGATCACGAATATCCTTATAGTACGCACTAACGTCGAGTCCTAATACAGAACTAAGCTCCTGCTGAAGACCAAATTCATACAAAATCGTTTTTTCGGGTTTAAGATCCGCATAGCCCAAAGACGGACTCATGCCAGCACCGATGATACTCGTTTTATAAAGCCTCCGCAGTGTAGGAATCTGATAAAAATGCCCATAAGAAAAATGCAGGATGCCTTGATCTGTGATTGGGAAGGAAACCCCAAGCCTCGGTGAAACCATTGTTTTTGGGAGAGCACCTACTTTTTCGCCATATGGTTCCAGTAAATTTGTAATATAGTCATCATTCGGATTAAAATAATCAAATCGAGTACCAACGTTTATTATCATGTCAGGATACTCTATTTTATCCTGAATATAAGAGGAAAAGAAATAAGCCTGTTTTTGATAATAATTATGACTGGGGGAATCATTTACTTCCGGCACAGTCGGCTCCGGATACGTATATCCATCGTATAGGATTGTAAAATTGTCTTCCTCCAAATTATCAATACGACCACTGAGACCTACTTTAACTTCGTGCTTTGTCGTTATTTGGGAAGTCAAATCAAACTTGCCGCCTTTTGAATATGATTGACGATAATAATGCCCCATCTGAGTTCCGCCGAATAAAAAAGTACCGCTGGGCGGGTAGCCGTCAATATTGTTTGTGGAAACATATCTGTCGTCCAGTGGATCCTCGTAAACAAATTGACTGAAGTCGGTCGTAGAATAAAACATATTGGCTTCATAAAACGTTTTTGTAAATAACTGGGTGAATTTTAGGGAATAATTGTTATTGAACGTTGAATAATTATACGTACCATCCGGATTGTATTTGTAAGAATGACTATACGATCGCCAATTTCGTTGATCATGGAGCATTTGTGCTGAAACTTTTATTTTTGGATTTATCTTATAGGTAAATTTCGACAGTGCGTTCAAGCTTTTTGACGGATTCATCGGCACATATTTATTGTCGCCACTTCTTTCAATATACCAATAGTCCTCATATTCAAAATTAGCATAATCGTCCGGATTATGTTCCCGCTGACCATATAAATAACCTTCATTATCGCTGAATCGTCCGCTGATATTAAATGTGAATTTTCCATTATTGGATAGTAGCGGCACCGGACCGTTTATTGTTCCCTCAAAAACTTTATTGCTTATCATACTGACATCATCGATATTCATAAATATATCTGTTTCATTTGAGACATAATCCCCGGAGTAAGTCGATAAACTGCCATGGTAGTGTTCACCACCCTCTTTGATTTGAATATTTACGATCCCGCTCATAGCATTACCGTATTCAGCATTGAAAGCCCCACTGACAACCTTCATCTCACTCAAAGCTTTATTGGACACGTTGGTCGCCAGGCTGTTCGTAAAAAACGGATTAGAAACAGAAATTCCATCAATGTAATATCCAATCTCGTTGGAGCGTCCGCCGCGTATATGAAGCTCACCGCCGGCACCCTGGTTCACTCCGGCTTGAGTTGTTAACACACCAAGAAACGATTCTACCGGCATATTCTTTATATCTTCAGAAGTACGAATTTTTTGAGAAGCCGTGAGATCTTTCTGCACCATCCGGCGTTTAGCGATGACGATAACTTCTTCACCTTCAACGGCTACTTGCTTTAATGAAAAGTCCTGCCGTGTCGTCATGCCTGTACTTATTGCTAGTTCTTGTACTTTATAATGTGCATATCCAATGTAAGTAACGTTTAACGTATAAATTCCCGGTGGTACATTCAGTATAAAATAATCACCATTAATATCCGTAGCTGCCCCAATGGATAATTCCTCAACGATTACATTCACACCTACTAATGGCTGACCGGTATCTTCTGCCGTAATTTTCCCGGCAAACTTACCACCGGAAGCAAAAAGTGTGGACCAAGCCAACATTAGGAATAAAATAAATCTGATTACGGTTTTCATAAAGATGTCCTTATTAATCTGGTTTTTTTCTGCATTTACTTATTCTGCAATGATAATTAAGGTTGGTAATTTATAAATATTTATATTCCGATACTACACTTCTATTGATTGTAATTCGTTGAAAATTGGCATGAGTAAGGACAAAGTTTGATTCACTTGTAAATATGAAAATATTCAGTAATTGGCAAATTAAGTATTGACTCATGAATGTGATTATAGATATACTTTCAGCAATCTTTTCATGTTGATTAGATGAATAATAAAACAAAGGAGATAAAATGAAAAAGACAGTTATTAGTCTATTCGTTATGATAATCATGTTATCCTTCGCAGTTGCTGATGGAGGATTCGTGCAAACAGGTGTAGCACCAGGCTATATTGTGGGGACAGACACGTTGTTTGATGGTATCCCTAATGATGCAGCTCGTGGCATTCTTGCCGGCACCGATCTTGATGGTGACGGATTTAAGGAAGTCTGGGTAAGTAGCTATACCGGAAAACGTGTTTTCTGTTTTGAAGAGGCAGGAACGGATACATTTGCTTTTGTTTGGGCATCTGCACCTACAACAGCTGACTACACAACCCCGCGTGATATTCATACCGGTGACCTGGATGGTGACGGATTTGGTGAAATCATATTTCACGTCGGACGTTGGACTGGAGATACAAACCCAGATGCCGGTCTGCATATTTATGAATACGATGGTACTGATAATGGTTACGGAGAGACAGCTGCTTTTCGTGTGGACTTTATGGATGCACTGAATGATTCACTCGCAGAATCAAGAGTTGAAGGTTTCACTGTAGGTGATATTGACAGTGACGGGATGGATGAAATCCTGATTGCCAACAATGGAACAACTAATCCGCTTGCCGGATGGGGTACTCAAGACGGGGCTACTCCTTACTCAGGAGATCGTTTCATTGTACTATCCGTATCCGGTGATATCGGCGGGTTTGGTACTTCTATTGTCGAAGAGTACTCAATGTCCCCGCGTGATGTCGATAAAGATGGCGTAAGGGAAAATGCCTTGGGCGGAGGAAGTCCTCAAGATATCGTTATTTGCGATATTGACGGTGACGGATTTAAAGAAGCCGCTTGTTTCTCATGGAATAATCTAGCGATGTTCCTTTTTGAAGCAACCGGACCGGATTCTTACACGCTTGGCGACACGACTTACCTCAAACTTGGTGTTGCAGACGACTGGACATTAGGTGCATCAGTTGCTGATATGAATGGCGACGGAAAAGACGAAATTTATGTTGCCGGTTACTATGACGGCAGTATGTTCGTCATTACGGATTCCGACGGCGAAGCTACAACGATCGACCAAACCGGAGCTCCCGGTGATTGGTCAGGGAATACCGAAGTCGCAATTATCCATGAATTTGGTGGATATGCCGGTTTTGGAACTGATGCCGATGCTAATTTTGGTGTTCTTCACGGCGGAGCTGCAGGCGTAAGTGACATTAATTTGTTTGAACTTGAGTTTGGTGGTAATCCATTGGTTGCCGGAGACTGGACACACAGAATCTTCGAACTGAGTGATGCAACTACCGGACATGGATTCAAAGCAAAATTGACGGATTTTGATGCCGATGGCAACTACGAAGCCGTTCTTCCATACATGGGAGTAAACGATACAACCGCCACGGGCGAACTTGATCCAAACGGCAATCGCGTTTTCCGTATTGCAGAATGGGATGGTTCAATGGTATCGATTAGAGATATCACCATGATTATGCCCGGTGATTACAATCTCTCTCAGAACTTCCCTAATCCCTTCAACCCGACAACTCGGATTGAATACTACCTCCCGATGAGTAATACGATTTCTCTAACCATTTACAATATGCTAGGACAAGAAGTTGTAAAACTGGTTGAAAATAAGTACTCATCTGCCGGTTCGCATCATTTAGTTTGGAATGGTGCAGATATGTATGGGAATAAAGTAGGAAGCGGAACATACATCTATGAATTACGGTTCGGAAACTTCTCCATTACCAAAACGATGACCCTTCTGAAATAACAATAGTTATTTAATCACAAAAAAAGCCCCGTCTGGATGCTCGGGGCTTTTTTTGTGAAAAACAAATAAGGTTAATTAGAATTAAATCAATAATATCCAACAACAAAAACTCATGATTATCAAACATTGAAATTCTCAGACATACTCCGTTTATCAATAATACTTCTCCTTTTTTCGGGTTGCAGTCAAATCCCCAATGTTCATCAGACGGAAGGTAGCCGACTTCTGATCAGGAATATTAATAAAGTAATCGATGTTTCCGGACTGCAGCCGAACCTTGGAATCAAAGTGCTTTCCCTTCACTCCGGGCAAACATTGTATTCTCTTAATTCCAATCACCTTTTCACCCCGGCCAGCAATAACAAACTTTTCACAGCGATCTCTGCTCTTAAACTGTTGACGCCTGTATTTCAATTTTCAACGACAGTCTCCCGGCAGAATAATACCATCGCCCTTACAGGCGGCGGTGATCCTGACTTGAGTTTGGCTCAGCTCGATTCACTGGCAAAAATGGTGAGTCAAACCGTTACTCAAATTGACACACTCTTTATCGATGATTCGTTGTTTGATTCCATGCCGTACGGCGAGGGCTGGATGTGGGATGAAGGTCCCTGGTGGTATGCTGCCCCCGTTAGTGCACTTACCGTTAATGATAATTGCATGGATTTTTACATAACCCCCGGGGAAATTGGGGAGGCGGTAATCGCGGAGTTTACACCAAATACTAATTTTATTTCTTTAACAAACCATTCCATCACAGTTAATGATACTACCGGATTTGAAAAACTGTCCATCGACCGTGACTGGTTAAACCATGCCAATGATTTCACAATCTCCGGTAATGTCATGGATACAACTGCCACAGATACACTTTTCCGGAATATCGAAGATCCTTCTCTATTCTCGGGTACCGTCTTCAAAGAAATGCTTGAATCATACGGTGGAACCGTAAACATCGTCGCGGAAGGTTCGTTGTTCGGCGAAATCAGGCTAATTGCCAAAATCCATTCCGCTCCTCTGATTAAATCGGTAACCAATCTGATGAAAGAAAGCGACAACTTAACGGCGGAAATGTTAATTAAAATGATCGGTAACATTTCAACCGGGAAGCAAGGTTCATGGACTAACGGTCTCACCGCTGTAAAAATGTTTTTACAAAATGAGATTGGAATTGACACGACTCTGTTAAGAATTGCCGATGGATCCGGGGTTTCACGATATAATTTAACGACTCCCGACATACTGGTAAACTTACTCACCTATGCTTATCATTCACAGGATCTAAGAGAATTATTCATATCAACTCTACCGGTAGGCGGGTGGGACGGCACATTAAAAAACCGAATGGACACTTCGATTGGTTCGAGAATTCATGCCAAAACCGGAACCCTGTCCGGAGTGAGTTGTCTGTCCGGATATGCGATGTCGCTTTCCGGTGAACCACTGGCGTTTTCCATCATGGTGAACGGCTATGTCGGAAGCGCAAAACCATACCGTAAACTTCAGGACGACATTTGTAAAATACTGGCTTCCTACTAACATTACCAACTCAACCGTTCCTAATCCCAATCTTAATACTAATCTAACACCATGATCAAACCACCAAAACTCAAACCAAAGGCCACTATTGGGATTATCAATCCCTCCTACTGGTTAGCAGAAGAAAAATATGAACAAACTGCAAATATATTTACGGACCGCGGGTTTACGATTGTCCGTGGTAAATCAACATTCTTAAAAGAAGACCTTTACGGCGGAACTCCGATTGATCGTGCCGAAGATATAATGGACATGTTTCAGAATCCTGATATTGATGCCATAATCTGTGCCCGTGGCGGTTACGGTGCTAATCGTGTACTACATCTTCTGGATTACGAAACAATCAAAGCCAACCCGAAGATTTTCATGGGTTACAGTGACATCACTGCATTTAATACGTCGATTACACAAAAAACTAGATTAGTCACTTTCCACGGACCAATGTTGGTCACCTTTAACGATGGTTTTGTTTCCTATGATTATTCCCATATGATCGAAATCCTGTCCAGCAATGCTCCTCATGTTATCACTCCACCCAACGATCTTCCTTTACGAGTATTAAAACCAGGGAAAGCAAGCGGACCGCTTTGGGGTGGAAATCTCTGCCTCCTGTTGAACCGCCTTGGTACACCGGATGAGTTGAACACTGACGGAACGATTTTGTTTATCGAAGATATTGGGGAGAAATTATATAGATTTGATCGTATGATGTTTCAAATGAAAATGGCAGGAGTGTTCGATAACATTAATGGGCTTATCATTGGAGAGCTGGTCGCAATGGAAGACTCCGACCCGCCCTTCGGAAAAACATCGGATGAAATAGTGATGGATATCTGTGGAGATATGGGCTTCCCGATCGTTACTAACTTCCCCTGCGGGCATGGCAAATATCAGGCGACTATGCCGATATCAATCCCGGCCGAACTGAATACTAACGGAGGATCACCCACATTAACAATATTGGAATCCCCGGTTAGTGGTGATTGATTAACAATAACCAATTTGCGAATACTTGATAAGGAGATAATATGCTAAATTACATTTGGTTTGGTATGATGGCAATCGCACTGACTGTCGGCGCAATCAATGGGACGTTGACCGACGTTACCCAAGCGGCGATTGGGTCAGCAAAAACAGCCGTTGATATTGCGTTAGGACTAATCGGTATTATGGCGCTTTGGCTTGGGATAATGAAGATAGCCGAAGAAGGCGGTTTAATAAAGATACTTGCACGAGCTATTCGACCATTGGCAAGATTTCTTTTTCCGGAAGTACCGGATGGTCATCCTGCTATCGGCGCTATAATGATGAATGTCACTGCCAACTGGCTCGGTTTGGGAAATGCCGCAACACCTCTTGGACTAAAAGCCATGGAACAGCTGCAATCTCTAAATCCGACCAAAGATACGGCCACCAATTCCCAAATCACATTTTTAGCAATCAATACCGCCAGTATAACGTTCATTCCAATGACGATTATCGCTATCCGTTCTGAATTAGGTTCAGCAAATCCATTTGAGATTATCAGTACAGGTATATTTGCTTCAACGATGGCGTGTATTGCAGCTATTATTGCATCGAAATTATTACAGCGATTACCCGGGAATAAAAAAAGCGACCCGATGTTACAAAATTTAGATGCAAAGGAGGTGAACAATGGATAATCTGTTTACTTCCATTATGCAGTCTATTTCCAATGGTGCTGTACCATTTATTCTGTTCGTTGTTATCACAATTGGGATAATCAAAAAGGTCAAAGTTTATGAAGTATTTGTTGATGGCGCGAAAGAGGGTTTTGACGTTGCCATTCGCATTATACCCTATCTCGTAGCTATTTTGGTCGCCATCGGGATGTTTCGCGCTTCCGGTGCAATGGAATGGTTCGTCAAATTGATTTCCCCGGCAACAAATTTGATTGGCATGCCGGCTGAGACGCTTCCGGTTGCTCTGATGCGTCCCCTCTCCGGCAGTGGTTCTCTCGGCATTGTAACAGAACTTATCAATCAACATGGACCTGATTCCTTTATTGGCCGTCTCTCTTCCACCTTCTTTGGTAGCACAGAAACAACATTCTATGTTCTTGCTGTCTATTTCGGTGCCGCCGGGATTCGTAAATCTCGCCACGCAGTTGCAGCGGGTTTGATTGGTGATGTGGTCGGTATTCTATCAGCAGTATTTATTTGTAGAGTTTTGTTCTTGTAATTTTGAACTCCCGTTTATTAAACGAAGAATCCCCCTTATCAAATGGGGGAGCAATGGTGTTGTAAAGAGCACTCTTTCTATGGTAATGAATACAAAACAAGCTTATAAATCTCCCGGAGCTATTTTCAGCTTATTAAATTACAATCCGAAACGAATATCCATGATGTTGGTATTCTTACTGGTATGTGTATCCTGCTATTCAATTCCGCGAGTCGTAGAACATTCGAACGACCTCCTCCTCCCTGCTCCATTAACACCGGGAGATACGATTCTGTTTGTGTCTCCTTCCGGTCCATTGGATAGTGCCCGTATTTTTCTGGCAAAACAGAGATTAGAAGAAAGAGGATATGCCGTGATTCATTCCAGAGATATACTACGCTCCCGGGGATATTTGGGTGGATCTGATAAACGTCGTGCCGAAGAACTAATGAACGCATTCAAAAGTCCGGGAATTAAAGCAATCTTTCCTGGGACCGGCGGATATGGAACCACCCGTATATTAGACCGGCTGGATTATCAAATCATCAGGGATAATCCAAAGATACTCATTGGATTCAGCGATATTACAGCTCTTCATCTTGCGATCAATAAAATGACCGGACTGGTAACCTTCCATACACCAAATCCAATGTACGGATTGGGAAGTGAAAACAATTTATCCACGGCATCTGCCCATTATTTCTGGAAAGCACTGGAAGATAATAACCCAAAAGGATATACGATCGAATTGGATTCGTTTGAATTATCAGATTCAATTATTGTGATAAATAAGGGTAAGTGTACCGGAGAACTCATCGGTGGGAATCTTTCTCTGATAAGCACGTTAATGGGGACAAAGTATGAGATTGATGCTCATGGGAAAATCCTATTTATCGAAGATGTCGGAGAAGCACCATACAGGATTGACCGCTTTTTATCTCAGTTAAAACTCGCTGGTATATTCGAAAATGTAAATGGAATTATCCTTGGTAAATTCACACGAAGATCAGATGAGCCACCCGACGACCCCGAAAGTTTTTCCATAAGAGAAGTATTGGAACAATATTTCTCCGAATTAGATGTGCCGGTCATCGCAAATTATCCTGTCGGCCATTATAAAGACAATATTTCACTACCGATCGGAGTACCTGCTGAACTTGATTCTGATAATAAGATAATTCGGCTATTAACAAGCCCAACACACTTGGACAAAAGAAAGTCCCTATGAATAGCTACAAAAAAGACCTCGGATTATTAGAATCAACCTCTATTGTTATCAGCCGAATTATTGGTTCCGGGATATTTCGTACGCCGGCACCGATTATGGCACTGGTTGGTTGCACTTCCTTATTTGGATTAGTATGGGTGATTGGAGGAGTTATCACTATCTTTGGAGCAGTGGTTTATGCTGAATTATCCGCAATGCTTCCAAAATCCGGCGGACCGTATGTTTTTCTTAAAGAAGCCTACGGTCCTTTTACAGCCTTCATTCGTGGCTGGGCTATGTTCTTTGTATCTGAAACAGCATCTATCGTAGCTGTTGCACTTGTTTTTACTGAATATTTAAGTGCGATTTGGACAATCTCAACCGGAGACCCTTTTTCTTTGTTGACTACGTTTATCATTTCGTTATTCACAATTTGGTTATTGACTGCCATCAATATGTATGGAGTAAACCTTAGCGGAAAATTACAAGTATTTTTTAGTTTTTTAAAAGTAGCAGCTTTGGGTGCGATTATCGGAATGACACTTACATCCTTTTCTACCGGAAATTTTGGGAATTTTACTAATCCATTATGGCCGGAATCCTTCGGGTGGCATACAGTATTGGCTGTAGGTGCAGCATTGCGATATTCATTCTTTGCCTTCAGCGGCTGGGAAGGTGCAACTTACGTTGCTGAAGAAGTTAAAAATCCTAGCAGAACCCTACCTTTGTCCCTTTTCTTTGGCATAGCCGGAGTAATGGTCTTGTACATTGGCGCAAACTTGGGTTATCTTTTCCAATTGGATGCAAAAGCCATCGTTGAAAATAAGTGGGTAGCAACTGCAGCAATGAAAGTTGTCCTCGGTGCCACAGGCGGAATAATGATCTCGATTGCCGTTGCCATTAATGCATTTGGAAACATCAGTACGCAAATCCTCTGCAAAGGGAGAACTTGGCACGCCATGGCACGTGACGGGTTGTTTTTTAAATCGTTTGGCAAACTCCACCCGAAATACGGCACCCCGAATAATGCGCTTGTCGGGCAGGGTTTTTGGGCATCGGTTCTGCTTATCGTGGCTGTCATATCCACATATATACAAAGCGGAAGTTCAGGGACAAATGCTTATGAAATGGTCATCGATTTCTTTTCCGCCACAAGCACAATCTTCAATATTATGGTGTTTTTGTCCATCATGGTTCTAAGGAAAAAATGGCCTAATAAAGAACGGCCGTACAAAGCATTGCTTTATCCGTGGAGTATGTACATAGTCGTCATTCTCAACGGCGCATTTTTGTTGATTACACTTATTACGGCTTTTATTCCTTCAATGATTGGAATACTCTTAACATCAACCGGTGGTATATATTACTATTTCAAGATTAATAAAAAATAAAAGAACATATTAATTTGTCAATATGCTGATTCTGTCTGTACTATAGGAAATAAAATGTCCTCAGTACAGACAGAATATTCTAATGGATTATGAAAGGATGTTACATACTTCAATTTCCTTAAAGTAGTTAACAGTACCAACTTTCAGCTCAACGGTAGCATCTTCATCACTTACAATTATTCCATGAGGATGAAGCTGCATCATACTGATTGTCCACATATGATTTACGCCCTGCTCAATCGCTTTAGCTAATGCACGGGCTTTGTTATGTCCTGATACTAAAATCAATACTTCATCTGCATCCATCACCGTTTTTACACCAACAGTTAAAGCGGTGTGAGGAACTTTGGAAAGGTCAGCACCAAAGAACCGTGAATTATCAATGATTGTTTCTTGGGTCAAGGTTTTAATTCTCGTGAGAGACCCGAGAGATGAGCCGGGTTCGTTAAATGCAATATGGCCATCAGCTCCGATACCGCCCAAGAACAAATGGATACCGCCGGTGGCATCTATTTTCGCTTCATAATCAGCGCATTCTTTTGCTAAATCTTCAGCATTACCGTCTAAAATATTAATATTTTCTTTTTGGATATCAACATGGTTAAAAAAGTTATTATACATAAAAGCGTGATAACTTTCAGGATGATCTTCCGCAATACCGACATATTCATCCATATTAAAAGTAACAACGTACCTAAAAGATACCTCGCCTGCCTTATACAATCTCACCATTTCTTTATAAGTACCAAGGGGAGATGAGCCGGTTGGCAGTCCTAAAATAAACGGTTTTTCCTTTGTCGGTGCAAAATCATTTATTTTCTTGACGATGTGTTGTGCCGTCCATTTACTCATACGATTATAGTCTTTTTGTATGATTAATCTCATATTATCTACCTCTTTTTTTATTTGTTAAAATTCGTTATTTGTTGATATTTTTCTTCAATGCTTTGTGCGGTATTTTTCAATGATAGAATAAATGCATTCTCATCCATTGTTCCCCGCACTTCTGCGAAATCATCTTCTGCGTTTCCATCAATTCCAAATCCGATTTTGGCAATGGAATCAAATTCTTTTCCTGCATCAGTTGTTACCATATTGAGTAGCTTTAGAGACGCCGTCTTCCAGTCCTCAAAAAATGTTGCTAATCTTTCGTCGGTTAAGTCAGAAATATTCTTGTCATTCATTTTTTCATACGATTCCAAGAACCAATTCCACTCATCAGCACGATAGGCATCATAAATAGTTTTTAGGGCTGTTTGAAGTTCTTCAATGCCTGTAATGTCTCCATCCTCTATAAATTTTATCAGACGGTCCACTCTTTCCCACTGACAAAGAAGCCCGCTCATATCTATCCATTTCCCACCATTTGAAAGACCATCTTCATCCGGAATAAATAATTCACGTAGTTTAGCAGGTTTCTTTTCTTCCATCCTACGGATTACTAAATCGCCAAAATATTTTTGCAACGCCAACTTATAGTAACGACTGCATGTTTTAAGGAGAAGTCTTTTTATCCTTGCTCCATTAATTATAACATATTTTTGACTACGGTCGGTTTCTTTACTCAGTCGTAACAATGTGTTTTCTCCCTGTATCATTTTCTGAGCCGTATAAGGGGATAAAACATCGAAGATAATCAAATCTAATATATCTTTATTTTTTCGCTTATCTCGTTTTGGCCACTTTTCACCATCGCGAAGAGTTCCCACCGTAAAGAAATTCATTCCCGGCACCAACGTAAGTTGTCCGTCTTCTTCGTTGACATAAGAAAATGGAAAATCTGATGAATCAAAATTTGCCGTATGTTTCCCCATGACGACAGAAAACGCTCCCACTCTACTCGGCCATAACAAGTAGGAAAACGAACCTGTCTTGCACCCGCGTTCCATAATCCCTTGATGCAGCGGTCCCAGTTTATACATATGGTTTGATTGATTCGTTCCGCTGCCGGCATTGTAAAACGATATCATCGCTGCAATCAAAAGTGTTGAACGATGGTGGGTCACAGAGTAAGGACCTGCAAAAACAGAACAGGCTTCAGAATGAAACCCCTCAGAGTTTGCAAAAAACACAGAGTTTTCAACCGAAAACTGTTTTCCTATTTTAGTTGCTTCACCAATGAGCGATCCACTTACCATTGCACCATCGGAAACGCTTGCACCCTTTTGAACGATAAAATCCTCCATTATTACTCCATTTTCGATTATAGTTGGTGCTTCCGGTGACGAATTTATCGTCCCGGTTCTTAAGGATATAGCACCACGAACAATCGCAGAGGTACCAATTACAACGTTATGAATACTCTCACAATTTAGAATTTGTGCATTATCGCCTATTGCAGCATAATCACGACATAAGGAATCGACGTAATTATCTACAAAAGAATCAAGCTTTGAAATGAGGTTCTGATTATGGCGGTAAGCCACGGTCATATAGGCAATCTGCGCACTGGTTTTATCACTGATTTTAAATTCTCGTCCGCCACCCTCATTCCAAACATCAATTACGTGTCCATTACCAAAAGTAGAATCTTGAATCGATGAAATGGTTCCCACATTCTCAATCAGAACTTTAGTCCCTATTTTGAGATTTGAAAGCCACCCATTCACATTAGAAATTGAAACTCCGGCACCGATTATACAATTTTGCAGCCGGGCATTCGTAATTCTGCTTTTCCTTGCAATCCCATCTGCGATGATACTCCCATCCAGCTTTTCAAGGATAATTATTCCCTGAAATTCGGTATGTGTAACTGAAGTCGGGTCAAAATCCGTTGAGACTTCTATGCGATTCCAATCATCACATTTACAATGATTTTTTATTAACACATCTATTTGTTCACGGGATAATTTTTTGGTTTTCATAATTTATCGTGTTATCTCTACTTTCAGTTTATATTTATCTCCACGGTATATCCCCTCTAAATACTCAATCGGAATCCCGTTATTAGAGAAGGTTGTTCCTTTTACGGTCAAGATGGGCATTCCTTTTTCAATCTCAAGCTTCTCAGCAATATCTTCGCCGGCCAAACCGGGTTCTAAAATATGCTCAGCTTGAGATAAAATAATTCCCAGCTCATTTTCAATGTATCCATAGATAGAAAAAGTCCCGTCCGGCTCTCGATCTAACAAGGGTTTTCCGATTTCTGCTTTCAAAAAAGAGGTTTCAAGGGCGACCGGCACATCTTCCAAATATCGTACACGTCGAATAATGATAATTGGTTTTTCCGGCTTAAGACGTAAACTGGCGTAGGCGGCTTCATAGTCATCAAAAGCAATTGCTTGAACAATATCCAAAACTTTTGAATGAGAATTAAATCCCATTTTAGCCACTTCCGCTGAAAACCCGTCTAACTTAAACAGCATTTGAGTTTTAGGAGCACGATTAATAAAAGTACCTTCTCCCCGTTTGATATAAATATACCCTTCCCGTACTAATTCCTGAATTGCCTGTCTTACCGTCATTCTGCTAATGTTAAACCCGGCAGACAAATCATTTTCACTAGGAAGTTTTGTGTCATTTTCAATCTCCCTATTCTCAATGATCTCATGCAGAATATCCCTTAACTGGATGTAGATCGGTACATAAGATTTTTTATCTATGGTGTATTTGGATAAAAAATGAAAATCACTCATGACTTACTCCATTTATTAGAACTAACCCAATTACAAATACTTTTCAATGAAAGTTACCGCATCCTGGACGTTTTGTACACCCAATGCATCATCTTCATCCATTTCGATATCAAATTCCTCTTCAAAACCGGCGACTAGTTCAATCGACTGCATCGAATCTGCTCCTAAATCGCCGACAAACTCTGAAGATACTTCTATCTGTATTTCGCTAATCTCAAGGACTTCCGCTACTACTTTCTTAACTCTGTTTACTGTACCAGACATTCATTAACTCCTTTTTTTGTTAATTATATCATTTGCCATCTCGTACGTATCTTTTGCGATGGCGCTTTCTTCATCCGTAGGGATAACAAATACCTCTATGGCAGAATTCTGTGCATGTATTTCTGCTTCTATCCCGACAGCCTTTTTGTTTGCCTCACTATTTAACTGAATCCCTAAATGGTTCATATTTTGCAAAATTCTTTCACGCATTTTTACACCGCTTGTGCCAATTCCTCCGGTAAAGACAATTCCGTCCACAGAATCCAAAACGGCCATATATGCTCCAATATACTTCCGGACTTTATACGCAAATATATCCAATGCTAGTTGAGCATTTTTATCACCGACTTCTGCCTTCTCTTCAAGGTCCCGCACATCATTGGAAGTGCCGGAGATACCTCTCAATCCTGATTGTTTATTGAAGATATTTTCAACATCCTTGATATTATATCCTTTTCGAACAAGATAAAAAATAACTGCCGGATCTAAATCACCTGTTCGTGTTCCCATTGCAACACCTTCTAACGGCGTAAGCCCCATACTTGTATCCATAGATTTTCCGTTACCAACGGCTGTAATTGATGATCCATTTCCCAAATGACACGTAATCAGGTTTACATCATACTTACCTTTTCCCATGATTTCAGCCGTTCTTCTGGCAACATATCGATGAGAAATACCATGAAAACCGTACCGCCTTATTTTATACTTTTCATACATGTTCAGCGGAAGAGCATAGAGATAAGCAGTTTTCTGTATCGTTTGATGAAAGGCAGTATCAAAGCAGGCAATCTGGGGAATATCCCCTAACATTTCACGAGCGGCTTGTATCCCTGCTAAATTCTGCGGATTATGTAACGGAGCAAGGTCGGCATAGTCCTCAATCGCTTTCTCTAATTTTTCGTTAACCGGTACCGATCGGGAGAAACTCTCTCCTCCATGCACAACACGATGACCGCACGCACCAATTTCCGACATGGATTTTATAGCTCCTTTATGTTCGTCTGTTAGCATGGTTTTCATCATTCCCAGAGCTTCATGATGATCTTTTATGGCGATGTATGTATTTATCACCGATGATCCCACTTCTTGTGAAGCCATCGACTCAATTTCTCCAATACGTTCAATCATTCCCTTTGCCAGCACATTGCCCCCCGGCATAGAATATAGTTGATATTTCAATGAAGAACTTCCGCTGTTGAATACTAATACTAACATCATTTTCCTATTTTTAATTATTGCCTTGTGCTTGTACAGATGTGATGGCTGTAACCGAGATTAGATCGTCAACCGATGCTCCCCGCGACATATCATTTACTGGCTTTGCAAATCCTTGGAGTACAGGTCCTATCGCTTGTGCGCCTGACAAATACTGCACTAATTTGTACCCAATATTCCCGGCATCAAGATTAGGAAAGACAAGTACATTTGCTTTACCGGCCACTTTACTGTCAGGCATTTTTTTGACTGCAACCCGTGGAACAATCGCTGTATCGACCTGCATTTCACCATCCATTTCAAATCCTGTGTTCATTTCTTTTGCAATCTTCAATGCTTCAATGACTTTATCGGCATCCTTATGACTAGCTGATCCATTTGTTGAAAATGAAAGGAATGCGATTTTAGGTTCTAAATTGATTAATGCTTTGGCATTGATACCGGAAAAGACAGCAATCTCTGCTAATTCCTTTGCGTTGGGCTGAACGTTAACAGCAGCATCGGCAAAAATAAGGGTTTTATTTATTTCTCCTTGAAAGTTAGGGAGAACCATAATAAAAAAGCTTGAAGGTGTTGACATTCCTTCTTTAAATCCGATTGTTAGAGAAGCTGCCTGAATAACGGAAGCAGTAGCGCTTGTCACTCCGGCAACCATTCCATCAGCATCGCCTTCTTTTACCATCATTCCGGCGAACGGAAGTGGCTTTTTCACCAGACGTTTAGCGATTGCTTCCCGCACACCACGGGTTTTACTATACGATACAGCATATTTTTCTATAAAAGATTTCTCTTTATTGGATTGGATTATTATTCCGGTTAAGGAGAGTCCCTTTTCAGATGCAATTTGTTTTATTTCGTCCTCATCTCCTATAAGAATCGGTTTCGCTATGCCCAACGTATAAGCATTAGAAGCCGCTTCAATAATACGTTCATCTTTTCCCTCAGGATAAACAATTCTCGCAGGTGACTCCTTAGCAGAATTCATAATATTTTCAATCAAAGTCATGTTATCTCCACATAATGATGAATAGACGTTAACTTGTCTATACAACCTAATACAAGTATAATATTTCAATGAAAGGAGCTTTTCTTTTATATATAAGTAAAACTATTTGCACAAAAAAACAAATGACAAAGATTAAAGATTAACCTGGATTATTCGCCACAAAAGTCACAAAATGCACAAAAAATTGATAACAAGGGATTTACAACGGTTGGTGTAAATATTTTTTATAATTTTATTTTTGTCATTATTTTACCTTTTTTCTTCGTGATACTATGTGCCATTCGTAGCTGATGAATAATTCAGGTTAAGACAAAAATAAGGAAACAGAAATATACAATAAATGAAATTAGAGCACGGTCTATTTTATTTATCTATCGGTCTGTAGTGTACGCCCATTTTATCTAGACGTATTAGATGTACGGAAAGTCGTTTAATGAAATCCTCATAATTTCTACCCATAGCCGGTGACCATACTGCCTCAGCCAATGCAGTCATCCGTGGAAATTTTATATACTCTACATGCTTTGATGTTGGCATATATTCTGTTCATACGTTTCCCTGCCCGCCTAAAATGTGTTTTGATTCTTCCAAAGACAATTCGGGTGGTGTCGGATCAAATTTATATACTTTTTCGAGTGGTAAATATCCACCTATTACCTCAGGCTCTTCATCATTCTCTCCCTGCCGTCTCAAGCCAAGTAAGTGGCAGAGTGCGATACTTAATGTGATAAACCTATATAAATTGCTTCAAAAGAACTAAATTTGATCTACGAATAATTTTAATGATTTAGGGAATAATGATTTTATGTTCATATGATAATTCTTATTTAATGATTAGTTCATTTTGCAGTATTAAGAGTACAAAATAATTTCTCCACCATGTAGAAATTATTTTCGTTTATCTATGGTAATGGAATCAATCTGATCTCCATTTATATCAATCACATTTAAAATAGCTGAATTCTTTTTTA
>JACNKV010000143.1 GCA_014381855.1 Fidelibacterota bacterium
TTAATTACAAACAAATATGGCCGTATTTATCGTAACTTCCCCGCCCGGATTTTATCACAGAACAGGCATATTCGCACGATGACATTACAAAACAAAATAATTTTCATTCTCTTCGCCACGGTGTTTGCATCCGCGCAAAACGTTGAAGATTTATCCTTTGGGACGGATTCTACATTTGAGATTGTTACGTGGAATATCGAATGGTTTCCTAAAAATGGTCAGACGACATTAGATTATGTGACGGAGATTATTCAAGCACTTGAGGTAGATATTTTCGCCATTCAGGAAGTGGATGATACAACCATGCTTAATGATATGCTTGAAAATCTTTATCCGTATCGGGCATATTATGAGTCCTCATGGTTTGCCGGGTTGGCATATCTCTACAATTCTAATGTGGTTGAAATTAATGACATCTATGAAATTTATACATCATATCCGTATTGGAGCCCCTTCCCCCGTTCACCCATGGTGATGGACTGTGATGTTAACGGAGAGAACGTTATCGTAATCAACAATCATTATAAATGTTGCGGAAACGGGTATTTAGACCTCAGTGATCCCGACGATGAAGAAACCCGAAGGCATACTGCAAGTACCCTATTGAAAGAGTATATTGACACTCATTTCCCTGATAAAAACGTTATCGTTCTTGGTGACTTAAATGATATTCTAACAGATTCACCTACGAATAACGTGTTTCAGATGTTCCTTGATGATGCCGATAATTATCGGTTTGCGGATATGGACATTGCGGAAGGATCAAGTGAAAACTGGTCCTATCCGACATGGCCGTCTCACATTGACCATCTACTGATTACGAACGAATTATTTGATGAGTTTGCAGGAGACGATTCAGACATCCAAACCATTAAAATTGACGAACATCTTGATGGCGGTTGGTATGAATACGATCAAAACGTGTCCGATCACCGTCCCGTTGGTTGGAAGTTTCCAATATTCTCGGATTTGTCCATAGATGAAAAACTCGCTCCCCAATCATTTGAGGTGCATCCAAGTTATCCTAATCCCTTTAATCCTGTGACGACAATTCAGTTTTCTGTAGAGACGCGATTAATCGCATCTCTATGTATTTATGACATTTCCGGTCGTCTGGTTGAAACAATTATCGATAATAAATTGGTATCCGGTGATTATTCAGTTTCATGGAATGCAGAAAATCAGCCAAGTGGAATTTACTTTGCGCAGTTAAGAACAGGGCGTAACGTAAATACACAAAAATTAATGTTACTAAAGTAAATTAAAAAACCCCAGAACCAAGAACTCCATGAGAATTATTTTATCATTACAACTTATTTCATTCTTAATCGCCCAAGCACCACCGGGATATTACGACGGTACAGAAGGATTGGAAGGACAATCACTCAGACTTGCCCTTCACAATATTATTGACAATCACCAGTCCCAAAGCTACAACTCCCTCTGGACGCATTTTCAATCAACGGATAGGAAACCAAACTATAAAGTCTGGGACATGTATTCAGATATCCCCGGGGGAACACCGCCGTATGAATATACATTTGTGTCGGATCAGTGCGGAAATTATAACAGTGAAAATGATTGCTACAACCGTGAGCATTCCTGGCCAAAAAGCTGGTTTAACGATTGGTCACCTATGAATACAGATCTGTTCCATCTTTATCCAACCGATGGATATGTAAATGGTCGGAGAAGCAACTATCCGTACGGAGAAGTGAATAGTCCTACTTGGACATCCATGAATGGGAGTAAAGTAGGAAGTAATACCACATCAGGCTACAGCGGGACCGTGTTTGAACCGATTGACGGATATAAAGGAGATTTAGCCCGGACGTATTTTTATATGTCCACACGATATTACACCGAAGACAGCGGTTGGGACAATAATGACATGGTGGATGGTGCTGATTTGAAAACATGGGCGAAAACTATGCTGATGAACTGGCATCATAACGATCCGGTCAGCGATAAAGAAATTGATCGAAACAATGCGGTTTATGCTATTCAGCAAAATCGAAATCCATTCATCGATCACCCGGAATGGGCAGACTGCATTTGGGATGATAATTGTGATCTTTCCGTAGAAAACGAGGCTGCTCCCGCCCGCTTCATCTTATTGCAAAATTATCCGAATCCATTTAATCCCGTGACGACAATTCAGTTTTCTATAGAGACGCAATTAATCGCGTCTCTACGTATTTATGATATTTCCGGTCGCCTGATTGAAACATTAATCGAAAATAAATTGGTATCCGGCGATTATTCCATTCCTTGGAACGCAGAGGGTTATCCCTGTGGAATTTATTTTGTACAGTCTGTTTCCGGGCAGGAAATACAGACAAAAAAGTTGATATTTCTAAAATAGACTGGTGATTATAAACTCTCAACAGACAAGAATGTCTGTTGTACGATAGGTTTTTGCATTAGCAACAAAGACGTAGTACAGACATTCCTGTCTGTACATACATAGAGCTACCCATAGTTCGAAGGACAAAAGAAATGAACGAAAGAAAATTGCAAATTAAGCAAAGAAAGCTTCCTCACTGGACAATCGAGGATGCCGTGTATTTTGTGACATTTACGCTGATTAAAGGCGAGCTATCCGACAAAGAAAAAGAAATTATTTTTGATCACATTATGGATGGTCATGGGGAGTTTTATGATTTATTAACATTTACAGTGATGCCTACGCATGTCCATATTGTTTTTAATCTTCTGGGGAATTATGATTTAAGTCGTGTAATGAAAGGGACAAAAGGTGCTTCCTCACATCTTTTGAATCAGTCTCGTAGAACGAATGGCATTAATTGGCTTGATGAGTCATTTGACAGAATAATTAGAAATAGAGAAGAGCTGAACAATACAATTGAATATATTTTTATAAATGCCGTTAAAGCGGACCTAGTGAACGACGGAAATGACTATTCATTCTATTTTTTCAATGATAATTGGAAGTTAGAAGAGTAAGCTGTAGGAAAATTTTGGTCTGCACATTTTTTGTGAGTGGCGTTTACCTAACCCTCAACAGACGGGGAATCAACAGACAGGAATGTCTCTCAACAGACAGGAATGTCTCTCAACAGACAAGAATGTCTGTTGTACGATAGGTTTTTGCATTAGCAACAAAGACGTAGTACAGACATTCCTGTCTGTACATACATACAGTTTTGAACTACCTGCCTTTGCACAAGACCTGCAAGAAACAAGAACAGAAAAGTTTATATCTCTAAAAAAGGATTCTTATTGGTATTAATAGAATAATACTTGTAAACTATCCGCCTTTCGATAAACAAAAACACATGAGGTTCATCATGAAAAAAACAACAGTGTTTATATTACTGCTTACTACGATGATAAGTGCACAATTATTTATAAACGAAATTGATTATGATCAGCCGGGGACAGACTCTGGTGAATTTATAGAGATCGCAGGCGCGGCTGGAACATACACCGACGTCAGTATAGAATTAATTAATGGGAATGACGGTTCAGTTTATACTATAAGAGATTTAGGAACCGTTGTCCTTTTAGACGAAATAGATGGTTACGGTTTTCAATCTACAGATATTTCCGGTATTCAAAATGGTGCTCCGGATGGAGTCCAACTAAAGATTAACGGTATAATTGTTGATGCGGTCTCATACGAAGGTTCAATGAATGACACTGACGGAAATGCAATGGAAGAAGCAACCCCATCCGGTGACGATCCTTATTGGGAAGGTGGTGAGGGGCTGTCTATTGGAAGATTGGGTGTGGATAATTCACCTTGGGTTGTCATGAACGTTTCTTCGGGAGTCGTGAATGAAGGACAGTCCATGAGCAATGCGCCGGGATTGTTTATTACCAGCCCGGCAAACGGCTCAACCACATATAGTAACAATATTGATATTGCATTTAGTCTCATAAACTTTGTGATCAATGAAGACGGACATATACATTATTCCGTTGACGAGGGTTCAACAATTATGTATTATTCTGTTGAGCCCATAACACTAACCAATTTGGCAACAGGTAACCACATCGTCGACCTTTGGTTGGTTGATAATAGCCATGAGGATTTAAATCCGCCTGTAACAGCCCAGGTAACATTCACAGTATCCACAGTTGAAACAATAAATATTTATGATATCCAAGGGCAAACAGATATTTCTCCTTATGCAGATCAAACTGTGAGTACATCAGGGATTGCCACAGCGGTTGGAAGTTATTTTTATTGGCTACAAGACGGGACTGGTGGCTGGAATGGACTTTATGTGTATGCCGGCGATAATCACGGAATTGAAATAGGAGATGAGGTAACTATAACGGGTCTGGTTGCTGAATCTTATGAACAAACGAGAATGGAAAATGTGATAAATCAAGTGATTAGCTCATCGGGGAATACTCTCCCCGTCCCATCAGCTGTTTCAACAACAGAAGCAAATACAGAAATGTACGAAGGAGTATTGGTCTATGTAGTGGATGCTGAGTGTACTAATCCGGATTTAGGGTATGGTGAGTGGGAAGTTAACGATGGGAGTGGCCCTTGTAGGGTTGATGATAAAATGTTCAATTTTACTGCCGAACAAGGAACACGCTATGATATTACAGGCCCGGTAGAATATAGCTATAGCAATTATAAAATTGAACCTAGATATGAAAATGATGTACAAATACACACCGAAGAAGGCGCTCCAATTGCCAATGCGGGAGATGACCAAGTAGTTGATTATAATGCAACAGTTACATTGGATGGGGCAGGAAGCACGGATGAAGACGGGGTCATCGTTGGATATTTATGGGAACAACTCAGCGGGACAAATGTGGTACTCAGCGATTATGAAGAAGCAATAGTTACTTTCACAGCACCCGGAGAATCAACTACATTAGAATTCCGGTTAACCGTCATCGATAATAATGCTCAACAAGCGACAGATAATGTTGTGGTTACTGTTGGGAATACTACAATTTTCGATGTTCAATTTACGGAGGACCCCGGAACCGGCGATGACTGTTATCCTTCACTTTATGATGGACAATCCGTAACGATAAGCGGTATTGTTACAGCTGTAAAACCGGGAACATCTCCCAACTTTTATTTGCAAGATCCAAGTTTGAATACTTGGGCTGGTGTCTATGTTTATGATACATCTGTCGGTCCAACTGTGGGAGATGAAATCACGTTAACTGCAGACGTAGATGACTACTATGGATTAACAGAGTTAAAAGATGTTTCTGATTATTCTATCAATTCATCGGGTAATTCTATCGAACCGCATTCAATTTCAACCGGGGATTTAGGTCTGTTGTGCGGTGCCTTCGGCGAGCAATTTGAAGGAATGTTGGTTAGTGTTTCCGGCACTATAGATTCCACCAATGAACATAACAGTTGGTATATTGACGATGGTTCGGGAACAACCAAGGTGGATGACTACTTTTTTGACGGAGAATGGACAACGCCATTAAATGGAGATACTTTTAGTTCAATTGTTGGTGTCGTCCATTATTATTACGGCGAATATGTAATTTATCCACGTAATGGTGATGATATCCAACCCGGTCTTGGCGTCGATGATGAAGCACTCCCCAAAGATTATGCATTAGTGTTTAATTATCCCAACCCCTTCAATCCAACTACCACGATCAGATATGAGTTGATTAGAGATGCGAATGTTAAGATAGACGTACATAATATCTCCGGACAAAAAGTGACCGAGCTTGTTAATCAATGGCAGCACGGTGGAAAACATGAAGTAAGTTGGGATGGAACGAATTTATCGGGCTATTCTGTAACAAGCGGTGTATATTTTTACACATTACACATTAATAATGATGTTATTACAAAGAAAATGATTTTAATGAAATAATATCTTTGAGTTAGAAATATGGCGTTGCATTTGCAGCGCCACACAAATAAAAAAGAGTATTACTCTCAGGTTTAAAAACAATTAACAAACAGGTGCTTGATTTGAAAAAAATCCTTATTCTACTTTTCCCCATATTCATGCTGGCAAATCCTGCTGACCATCTAATTTTTAATCGAATTGTGGTTACTCCGACTAAAGGAGAAATGGTAGAAATTATTAATCCAACCAACGAAGCGGTGGATTTATCTGATTATTACCTGACCGACGCCGTAAAACAATCTGCCGGAAAATATTATTACAATCTACCAAGTGGTACGGATTTCTGGAGTAACTCGGTTTCAGATTTTATCGCTCGCTTTCCAAGTGGCTTGAATATTCAAGGTGGAGACACGCTAATTATCAGTATGCATACAGATTCACTATTTAATGAACAGTATGGTTTCCAACCGGATTTGTCACTGTTTGAAGATATGGAAAATGCGATTGAGGGGGAAGGGACCATCTCGTATGGTGATAATTTTAATGAGTGGGATTTACTGGGCAATAGCGCCGAAGTTCTCATTTTATTTTATTGGGATGGGATCAGCTCAATGGTTCAGGATGTAGATTATTTTCTTTGGGGAAACACAACACATGCAGTTGATAAAACCGGGATACAAAGTTATCAG
>JACNKV010000131.1 GCA_014381855.1 Fidelibacterota bacterium
AGATTCCTCATTTGTCCCTCATGTCGGAATATATACTATTTTCTGTCATCCCGAAGTTTACAGTCCCAGGCACGAAGTGTCGGGAGAAAAATGAGGGCGGGCAGGTAAGATTATCACAACGAACCCCGATGTTGTTAAATCCTCTTTTTTGCCGTCGCAAGCGTAACCACGCCAAGCGTCATGTCTTTGATATCAATGTCAAAAAATCCTGCGTTTTTTATCATCACGCTTAAATCATCTCTGGGAGGAAAATGTTCTACAGACTCCGGAAGGTAGCGATAGGCATCAGATCGGGAAAACAAAGCCCCGATTCGTGGCAAGATTGTATTAAAATACCAGCGATACACCGCTCCAAATAATTTTGATGAGGGTTCGGCAAATTCAAGGATGTGTAGCGTTCCTCCGTCTTCCAAAACTCGATAAAACTCAGACAGTGCTCTTGAATAATGTCCGATATTTCGGAACCCAAATGAAATGGTTAATGCCGAAAACTCCTTGTTTTCAAATGGGAGGTTTTCTCCGTCGCCCTGAATGACGGTAAAGCCCGGAGTATTTCTCTCATCAATTTTTTTCCGGCAAATATCCACCATTTTATGAGAATAATCCAACCCGATAACCTTGGTGTGCGGGAATTGCTTTTTAATCTCAAATCCGACATCTCCGGTTCCTGTTGCCACATCCAGTATCGGTTGATTAAGAAATTTTGGCAGAGATTTTACCAATTGTTTTCGCCAGTAAAAATCAATTCCAAGGCTGAGAAAATGATTCAAAAAATCATAGCGTGAAGAAATATCATCGAACATTTTCTGCACATATTTTTTCTTGTCCTCTCCGGAATGTGTAAACTCAGGCATTTAATATCTCCTGAATTATCTCTTCGTTAATCATTTCAGATACGGAGGTAAACAAGATTGTTTGAAATCCCATTTTCTTTGCTTGCTCTATGTTTTCCTGATTATCATCAATAAATAAAGATTGTTCTGCGGTTGTGTTTGCCAATTTTAATGCTGTTTCAAAAATGTCAGCTTCCGGTTTTCTTGAGCCAACCTCATACGAATAAATTGCACCGTCTACGTGTTGAAAAAATGGGAACGAATTCCCAACACCGTTTACAATATGTCTGGAATTTGTATTCGAGAGCAGCCAAACCGGATATTTCTTTTTCAGTTCGTCAAGGATTTCAGATACGCCTGTTTCTTTTCCGACCAGTTTTTGCCACGCAGACCAAAACGCATCCTCCGGTAAATGTTTTCCTTTTGGCAGGGATTTACAGACCTCCAGATAGAATTCTTCGTCATTGACCTCTCCTTTTTCGTAGCGATGGTGGGCATCCATGGGGAACAGGTTCAAAACATCCTCGGTGGGCATTTCCATCACTTGGGCAATGTGCGCAACTGTACGGTCAGGGTGGATGTCTAAAAGCACCCCGCCGATATCAAAAAAGATGGTCTTAATTTTCATGGGTTTGCCACAAAGACACATAAATATTTACAGCACGAATTCACAGTACAAAAACAATGTATTGACATAATTTGTTTGATTTTTCAATCACTTTTCTCTGTGGCTAATGGTTTAAACCGCAAAGATATATCTGCAGATTGCTTTCTTCAGACAATGGATTATTCTCATAATCCCCAAATTTATCATAGATGGTCAGTCCGGCATCGGAAATGAGTCTGTCCATCGTGTCTGGATAAAACATCCGTAAATCAAAATGATATGGGTTGGGATCTTGTTTTTCATCCCTGAACAAGTACCAAGTCAAATGGTTTATTTCCGTTTCTTCATCATAACGATTCGTCTCTTTGATAGAGCAAATATGACCGCTGTATTCGAACTCCTCAAGTACGGGGTACAGTTTATCGGTTTCACGATACAAAAACGACGGGTCGGGAATAAATACGGAGACCAAAAACCGTCCATCCGTTTTCAGGTGCTGTCTTACACTTTTTAAGCAAGAGATGGCATCGTCATCCGTGTAATTGTGGAGGAATGAATTAAATCCGATAAACACAAATTGGAATTGCCGTTCAAGATTAAATGACCGCATATCGCCATGAATAATATTCCCGTTCGGAAACGAAGACAGGTTTTCATTGCCGGTTTTTACAAATTCAGGACTTAATTCCAGTCCGGTATAGTCCAACCCAACCTCAACAAGTGGCAATCCCAATCGCCCGGTTCCGGCAGCCAGCTCTAAAACAGTCCCGCTGATCCTTTTTGCCCAATATGATATGAAATCAATATCGGCGCTGTATTGACGGTGAATGGCATCATAAAGATTTGGATTGGTGTAGATATTCACTAATTTATTACCGTTTTGTGACGGAGAAATTACAGAAAAAAGGGGTTGGGTTTCACTGAATGTTTAGACGATCCATTGGGCTTTTTATTCGGTTAAAAGCCACTTTTGAAATGTGGGTGTATATTTGTGTTGTCTCTAATCTTTTATGTCCAAGTAATTGTTGAATAAAGCGAATATCCGTTCCATTTTCAAGTAGGTGTGTCGCAAAACTGTGTCGAAGCGTGTGAACAGTCGCATGTTTTTTTATCCCTGCATCTTTCACTGCTTTTCGCATAATAGCCTGTACAGAACTCGCGCTGAATTTACCACCGTTTTGTCCGACAAATAAATATTCACCTGGTTGAAACTGCTCACTATATTGAATCAACACATTCGACAGTGAATTCGAGAGCACGGTAAACCTGTCTTTTTTACCTTTACCTTTTTTAATCGTAATCGTCTTTCTGTCAAAATCAATGTCCTGTTTTCTAAGCTCTAAACATTCGTTTAAACGTAATCCGGCTGAATAAATGGTCATCAATATCGCACGGTGCTTTAAATTATTTGGTGTATTTAATAACTTTTCTACTTCGTTTTCTGATAATACTGCCGGGATTATCTCCTCTTTTCTGAACGAAATATTCAACGCCTTTGGGACATCTTTTTCCAGCACATTTGAGAACAAAAACTTCAAAGAGGCTACTGCCAGCTTCATTGAAGACAATGACCGATTTTTCTCTTTCTTTAAATAAAATAGGTATTGTTCTATAACCTCATCATTCATTACTTTCACGTGATGTTTGATTACCCAATTAATGAAAAGCTTTATAGACGACATATACGACTCTATTGTCTGCGAGCTATAATTTCGTATGGTGAGTTTTTGTTTTGTTGTTATTAATAACTGGTCTTTTTTCATGATATTTCGGTTAAAACACAGGTTTAAATTAAACACTAAACCCGCTAAACGCAATACTGGGTTTAACCCCTGTTGTGTGGTATTAAAGAAAACAGAATAGAAACAGAATTATGTTAGAAAAAGACATTGAAAATTTAATTGCAAAATATCCTGATGAATTTTTTCCTAAATCGGGTTTTAAACTAATTGGACAACAAATTAGACTTGGAAATAAATATGCTGATATAATTTTTGAGGACCAGGTTAAGAGAAAAATAATCGTTGAAGTAAAAAGAGGAATTTTAACACGTGATGCCGCAGGACAAGTTATGGAATATTACGGACTGTTAAAAGAAACTAATCCTGACGACATTATTGAATTAGTTTTATGTGCAAATATTATCCCTCCTGAAAGAAAACGATTTTTAGAAATAAGTGGTATTGAATGTAAAGAATTAGGTATAAAATTGATTAATGAAGTTGCAGCTAAATATTCATATGAATTTATAGCATCGACAAAAAAAATTAAATCTGATACTCGGACACAAATACCAGCAACAGACAGAGTTTGGATTTTTCAAGCTAATCCGCAGCGATATGACATACTGAATGCATTGGCAGACGATGAAATTGGTAATGAAATTCATTGGCTTGTAAATCAACATAAAACTGA
Organism: Fidelibacterota bacterium; assembly: GCA_014381855.1. Classification (GTDB taxonomy): domain Bacteria; phylum Fidelibacterota; class Marinisomatia; order Marinisomatales; family JACNKV01; genus JACNKV01. Next base: position 3,856 of record JACNKV010000131.1, read on the forward strand.
AATTAAAAAAGGACATTTGGGAATTATATGGCTTTCAGGAAAAGAAGCAGGAATTTATGTAATTACTGAAATATTAACAGACCCTAAAATTCTGAAAGAACCAGATAGTGAGAAAAAGTATTGGGCTGATAGTTCAGATAAAGAAGACAATAAATTACGTGTTAAAATGAAAATAATCAGTAATTTGTTGAAAAACCCAATTTCAAAAGAAACGATTAAGAACACAAAAGGCTTAGAAAATTTAAGCATTTTAAGGTATTATCAAGGGACAAATTTTCCTGTCGAGATAAATGAATGGACTGAGATAAGTAAACTGATAAATGAATAACACCACACAACACGCAATAAAAAACATAGGGCAGAAAGTGCTAAATTTAAGCGACCTAACATTTATTAAAAGGCTCGGTAACTTGATAGATAATCGCTTTGAAATGCCCTACGTTTCTTATTGCCATACGTTGTGCGTCATGCAAGAAAAAACATATTGATTATCCTTTAATGAATAAGAAAATAAACTATATATGCATAATAATAGGAGTACTTCTGATGACAAGCTGTAGTTCTTTGAAAAATGTTTATTTGTCAGAAATTGAAACTGATATTGAAAAGAATTCTGACTTTCCGATAGAAACCATTACAGAAAAAGATATTGCGACTTTGCCTACACCTGTTCAAAGATATTTTAGACATTGCGGTTATATTGGTGAAGTAAAAATGATTAATGCAAAAATCGGATTTGAAAACATTTTCTTTAAAAGAGCACAAGATAAGAAATGGATGAGACTAAACTGTTATCAATATAATTCGGTTTCAGAACCAACGAGAATTGTTTATTTGAAAAATAATATTTTAGGAATTTTCCCTTTTGAAGCTCGTGATAAATGCCAAAACGGTAGTGGTAATATGCTTATTAAACTCTTACGATTATTTACTGTAGCCGATGCAAAAGGTGTAGAAATGGACAAATCGGCATTAGTAACAGTTTTGTCTGAAACATTTATTATTCCAACTTATGCATTACAAGGTTATATTAAGTGGGAAACTGTTGATGATAATAATGCTAAAGCAACTTTAACATATAATGGCATAAAAGTAAGTGGGACTTTTAATTTTAACGATAAAGGAGAAATGATTAGTTTTTATACAGAAGACAGATATTTTACGGAAAAAGATGGAACATACAAAAAAATACCGTGGTCAATTGAGGTAGATGATTATGATGAAAAAAATGGACTGAAATTTCCAAGTGATATAAAAGTTATATGGCATTTGAAGGACGGAGATTTTGAATACTTTAAAGGTGAAATTTTAAATATCGAATATAATATAATGAAATAAAGCACGAACGCACAACAATGTATATAAAAAATAAGCAAGATAGCAGTAGCATCAAGGTTTGTAGCCCGTTTAAACTTTCTTGTAAGCAAGAAAGTTTGTGCTTCGAAATGCCCAACGCTTCATACACAAACCGTTGTGTGGCATATAAAACAATGATGAAACAATAATGAGAGTGACTTTATGGAATTAAATAGTATAAAAATCAGACACGATAAATATGCACCATATTGGGCATTAGCACTTTTTATATTTGGTACAATAGGTCTTTCAACAATTTGGATTGATTTAGGTAGTTTTTGGAAAGGATATGCACTAGATATGACTGGTCCTGCCTGGAATTACATTTTGTTTCGAGGGCTTTTTACATCTTACACCAATAATGTATGGATACGTTTTTTTACACCTAATAGAACCTTGATTATTTTTCTTTTAGTATGTGTTGTGATAGAGACCTTACAATATTATAATATTTATAACTCTACATATGACAAATGGGATTTTCTCGCTTATGTTTCAATACTTATCCCATTATTTTTGATTGATAGAAACCAGAACCAGAAAAAAGACAAATAATATGGCAAACTCAAATAATTTTTTCACTGATAAAAATGCAATAAGAACCGTTGATTTATTTAGAGTAATATATCTTATAATTGCAGTTTTTGCATTCATTATAACTGAGGCTGGGAGAAATATTTATAGACCATTTATATATGAAAATGGAATTAATGATTATGGAATTGCTGATAGTATCGGTAATTCGGGTGGAATTATTGTGCAAATATTTTTTATGTTAGCAATTCTTAATTCACCACGAAAAAAAGTGCTTAATGTAATTGGGTTTATTACAATAGGCTATATGATTTATGAAATATTGCAACCATATTTACCAAGAGGTGTTTTTGACTGGAAAGATATTTATGGGACTTTAATAGGAGGAATTATTGCTTTTCTTATATTGCTACTTGTGAAAAAGATTGTTAAAAATAAAGTAATTTATGAATTTTGATTTAAAAATACGCCACACAACAAAGTATAAAAATAATAGCCGATATAGTAGTAAAATCAAGCATTACAGTCATATTGAACTTTGTCGTAACTTGGAAAATGAGTGCTTCGAAATGCCCAACGCTTCATACACAAACCGTTGGGCAACATGCAAAAAAAATAGAACGAAATAAAAGAAACAAATATGAAAGCAACAGATATATTTATTAAAGCATTAGAAAATGAATGTGTGGAATACATTTTCGGAATTCCCGGAGAAGAAAATTTGGATTTTTTGGATTC
>JACNKV010000089.1 GCA_014381855.1 Fidelibacterota bacterium
TTATTGACATGTATTGTTTTTATGTGTAGTTTCTGCCAAGTGATTGAGAGAAACCATGAGACATTCGACACAAAGAAACACAATATTAAACATTTTGCGTAGCACACGTAGCCATCCGACTGCAGATTGGATATACAACGAAGCGCGGAAGGAATTACCTAATATCAGTTTGGGGACGATTTACCGTAATTTGAACCAGTTAGCCACTCATAAGATGATATTAACAATCCCGATTGACGGGGTAATCCATTACGACGGATTCACACATGACCACTTGCATTTTATCTGCGGAGAGTGCCAAAATATTTATGATGTCGAGATTAAAGCTGAAGAAGTCGCCTCAATGATAAACAATAGTATTGACCATCACGTTGCCGACAGTCAAGTGAATTTGACCGGGACGTGCTCAACCTGTAAACCTAATTAAAAAAGGAAAACCACATGTTAGTAACTAAACAAGCCCCGGATTTTAAAGCCACTGCTATTATGCCGGATAATTCATTTAAAGAAATTAGTCTCTCAGATTACAAAGGAAAGAAAGTCGTTCTTTTCTTTTATCCGTTGGACTTTACATTTGTCTGTCCGACCGAGATCATCGCATTTGATCATCGTTTGGGCGAATTCAAAAAACGCGGTGTCGAAGTCCTTGGCTGTTCCGTAGATTCACAGTACAGTCACTGGGCATGGAAAAACACAGATGTCAACAATGGCGGAATCGGGAACGTTCAGTATCCTCTTATCGCTGATCTGGATAAATCTATTGCACGCGATTATGATGTGCTAATTGGTGCTGAACCTGCTTATGTAGAAACCGAAGAAGAGGAAATTGAAACAACCGTTGGCGGTTCTGTCGCTCTGCGCGGTTCCTTCCTGATTGATGAAGAAGGAGTTGTTCGTCATGCTGTTATCAATGATCTTCCGTTGGGACGTAACATTGACGAAATGCTTCGGATGGTAGATGCGCTGGATTTCCACAGCAAGCATGGAGAAGTATGCCCAGCCGGCTGGACTGAAGGCGAAGACGGTATGAAAGATACGTCTGACGGTGTTGCTTCTTACTTAAGCGATCACTCTACCGAATTATAAAATAACCTGATTTGGGGCGTAGTATTCTGCGCCCCAATGAAAATGAAAGAAGATATTATGAAACACCAACTTCCAAATTTACCCTTTGCAAAAGATGCCTTGGAACCACATATTTCCGCTGAAACGCTGGACTTTCATCATGGTAAACATCATCAAGCATACGTAAATAATTTAAACAATTTAATCCCAGGCACTGAATTTGAGGAAATGAGCTTAGAAGATATTATCAAAAATTCCTCCGGCGGAATATTTAACAATGCCGCTCAGGTTTGGAATCATACATTTTACTGGAACTGTTTAAGTCCGAATGGTGGCGGAGAGCCAAAAGGCGAACTGGCTGAAGCTATCAATTCCACATTTGGATCATTCGAAAAGTTCAAAGATGCATTTTCAAAATCAGCGGTCACAAATTTTGGGTCTGGGTGGACCTGGTTGGTGAAAAAACAAGACGGCGGTTTGAAAATTGTGAATACCGGAAATGCCGGTACTCCGATGACCGACGGCTTGACTGCATTGCTTACGATTGACGTATGGGAACATGCCTATTATGTGGATTATCGTAATGCTCGTCCGAATTATGTTAACGCATTTTGGAAACTGGTTAACTGGAATATTGTCAGAAAAAACTACCTCGGTTGATTGATTATTTTCATTCAACCTCCTTGGAAAAAGAGCCTCGGTTTATCGGGGCTCTTTTTTATATTTTTTTAAATTTATTTTGTATTAAACGTTCATAAAGCCAAATGATTTTTGCAGTGTCGGGTCATTTACGGGAACAACAGGCTTTGCACTGAATTGTCTCCAAAACAAGCTGATAAAGATGCCACCGATTCCAAGAAATGTGGTAAGATCCATCCAGGAGAAATGAACACCGTGTTGATGAAATGTAGGCATCACTATCCAATAAATGTCCACGTAATGCATAAAAAGTATCCAAGCTGCCATTGTCTTTAAAACTGACAAATTTCGTTTGGATGCTCTGAAAACAAGGATAATGAATGGGATGACAAAATGTCCGAACATTAAAAACTGACTCATGGGCTTCCATGAGCCTTCCCATCTGTGGAGGAACCAAATGGTCTCTTCGGGAATATTGGCGTACCAAATTAAGAAATATTGTGACCCGGCGATGTATGCCCAAAATATGATAAATCCGAATAATAATTTGCCAAGATCATGAAAATGTTCCACCGTGATTTCTTTGTTCAAAATTCCATTCCCTTGTAGAAAGTGAGAAGCTAAAACAAGAAATGTGAGAATGGCTAAATAACTTCCGGCGAAAATGTACACACCAAAAATTGTGGAATACCAATGAGCATCGGTGGACATAAGCCAATCGAATGCAGCAAATGAAATTGTTAGGGCAAATAAAATCATCCCGGCAGAGCTGAATTTTAACATTCGTTGAGTGAGAGATGCATCATCGGAGGTATCTTGCAAAATGGACAATGTGTATAATTTAGTCGCAAAGAAAAACCATATCAGGAAATACAAAACTGTTCGGATGATGAAAAAGACTTCATTCAAATAACCGGACTTTTTCTGAAGGAGTTCATCGTTGGCAATGACATCTGCATGACTCCAATGGTAAAGTTCGTGGATTCCCCCCAGCATTATCGGGATGAAGAAAATGAAGAGCAGCGGTAAAATTTTCGTCACGGTTTCGCTGATACGGCGGAAAACGGTACTCCATGTGGAACTTGTGAGGTGGTGGAGCATGGTGAAGAACATCCCGCCCAAACCAAGTGTGACCCAAAATGCAAACGACACAAGGTAGGAATGAAAAAATTGTCCCGCATTCGTCAAATAGCCAACGGCGGATAGAATAAGCGCTAAAACACCAATGCCCATGGAGATATTCCCAAAAGAACCCGGTTGTGTTATCTGATATATTTTTGAATCGAACTTCATGGTAGATTCACCGTAGTTTGTAATTCGCGTACGTAAGAGACGATTGCCCAGCGGTCATCCACCGGAATCTGATGTTTGTAAGACGGCATAAGCACATTTCCGTTTGAGATGACAGAGAAAATTTGACCGTCCGGCATAGTTAACACTCTGTTTGAATGCATGGATGTTGCCGGCGGATAAACGTAATTTATCATCAGTCCCATTCCGTCACCGGTTGAACCATGGCAAGGTGTGCAGAAAATTTCGTATTGCTTACTGCCACGGAGAACAAAATCCGGTGAGTGTTCCATCGGGCTATTAATTACAAATGTTCCGGCATCATTTATTCCGGCATAATATACAGTGTTTTCATGTAAATCACCAATGGCAACGGTACCGTCAACCGGCATCCGCATTGCAGACCCATTCACAAAGAAATTACTTTTTCTATACGATTTATATTTTTCTTGTGTATCCATATTTTTTACAAGATGAACCGGCGGTTTCTCTGACGTTTCTCCACGAAAGCATCCGGCAAGTAAAATCAGAGAAATACTGATTAGCATTACATGGAGTAGCCGATTCATGCGTCTTCCTCCAAAATCTCAACATTGGAACCGCCAATGGATTTTAGAAAATCGGCTGTCGAATCCGGCTCAAATTTTGGATCATTTGCTTCAATACTTACATAAAATCCGTCGTTGGTTACTTTGGGGGAAAATCTGTCGGAATAAAATACCGGATGATGAAACATCGGTAAACGATTCAGTTTAAACATCCCAAAGACGGCTGCAAATGCAGCAAATAAAACAAAAAGTTCAAATGTGATAATAATGTAAGACTGCCAAGCAAAATAGGGTTTACCACTAATAATAATGGGGTAAGCAATGGAATGGGACCAAGACTGAAGCCCAAACCCAATTAATCCGCCAAGAATGGCAAAAAAAGCGATAATAAATCCAAGATGGGAGCGTTTCATCCCCATGGCTGCATCCATACCGTGGATGGGAAACGGAGAATGACAATCAAACTTTTTATAACCATTGTCCCGGAGATTTTCTGCGGCGTACATCAATGTTGCCGATGAGGAAAATTCAGCTAAAACACCAAGAGGTTTCTTCATGACTTACCTCCGTTATCTTGGTGATGAGGGTCTGCTTCGGGTAACACCGTTTTGACTTCTGCCATTGCAATCATGGGTAAAAATCGGATGAAGAGTAGAAACAGTGTGAAAAATAATCCGAAACTTCCGATAAATGTCATAATATCCCAAATCGTTGGTGAGAAATAATCCCATGAGGAGGGGAGGTAATCTCTGGCTAGTGATGTAACTACGATGACAAACCGTTCGAACCACATGCCGACATTGACTAAAATGGAAGCGACAAAAAGAAATGCCACATTATTTCGGAGTCGTTTCGACCAGAAAAATTGCGGAACAATAACGTTACAGGAAACCATAATCCAATACGCCCACGCATAATTGCCAAGCGCGCGATTAATAAAAGCGAAAGATTCAAATCCATTTCCGCTGTACCAAGCGATAAAGAATTCCATGGCATAAGAATATCCGACCATAGAACCGGTTAGCAGCATGACTTTTGCCATGAGAGAAAGGTGCTTTACGGTAATGAAATGTTCCAAATTGTACACTTTACGGGCGACGATGGCAAGGGTCATCACCATGGCGAAACCGGAGAAAATAGCACCGGCGACAAAATACGGCGGGAAAATCGTGGAATGCCATCCCGGAATAATTCCGGTGGCAAAATCTGAACTAACCACACTATGCACGGAGAGTACCAGTGGCGCCGAAAGTCCGGCAAGTACCAAATAGGCAAGTTCATAATGCTGCCATTGGCGATTTCCGCCCCGCCAACCGATGGCGAAAAATCCCAACACTTTTTTCCTCAACCCCTTTGCCCTGTCACGAAGAGTGGCAAGGTCTGGAATGAGACCGGTGTACCAAAATAATAATGACACCGTAAAATATGTACCTACAGCGAAAAAGTCCCATAATAACGGACTGCGGAAATTCGGCCACATTCCCATTTGATTCGGCACAGGAAAGAAATAGTAGATTAACCACACACGTCCAACGTGAATTGCCGGAAACAGCAATGCACAAATGACGGCGAACAGTGTCATGGATTCAGCAAAACGGTTAATGGATGTCCGCCACTTTTGTCTGAACAAAAACAGAATCGCAGAAATGAGCGTTCCAGCGTGACCAATGCCAACCCAAAAGACAAAATTGACAATCGCCCAACCCCAACCGACAGGATTATTCAATCCCCAAATTCCAACGCCTTCCCAAAAAAGGTAACCGATAGAACCAAGTAAAATGAGCAAGACCGAAACGGCCAAGCCGAAAAAGATGTACCATTCTTTAGGCGGTTTTATCTCCGTAATTCGGCTAATGGAATCGGTGATGGATTTAAACGTCTGATTGCCGATAATCAACGGTGGGTCTGATATGTGAGAATTTTTAATGGTGTTACTCATTTCGATTCCAATCCGAAAAGATTTATTGTGGAAATAGAAAAAATGTTACGGTTTGTCATTGTAAAAATCAGGTTCTTCACATTAGCGTTCATTCGCGTAATTAGCGGTTTAAAGAATGAACTCATGATAATTCACTCCGGTGCAAGTCCGGGTTAGGATTTCGAAGTTTTGCCAAATAGGTTACACGGGGCTGTGTGTTAATTTCACCAAGAAGTGCATAATTCCGATTTTGCTTTTTCAATTTAGAAATTTGGCTTTCCGGGTTAGAAATGTCGCCAAAGACAATGGCATCCGTCGGACAAGATTGCTGACAAGCGGAAATAACGTCACCATCCTGCAAATCGCGCCCTTCGTTTTTCGCTTCAATTTTACCCTGATTAATCCGCTGAACACAGAATGTACATTTTTCCATCACCCCGCGGAATCGCACCGTCACATCCGGGTTTTGCACCATTTGGACGATTTCCGGTAAATCTTTTGTAAAGTTGTAATAGTTAAACCGCCGAACTTTATACGGACAGTTATTTGCACAATATCGTGTACCGACACAGCGATTATACGTCATTCCGTTGATGCCGTCTTCAGAATGCGTAGTGGCTGCCACCGGACAAACCTGCTCACACGGCGCCATTTCGCAATGTTGACAATTGAGTGGCTGCACGACCATTTCAGGATTATCCATATCTCCGGAATAATATCTGTCCATCCGCATCCAGGACATTTCACGACCTTTTTCCACCTGTTCTTTTCCGACGATCGGAATATTATTTTCTCCCTGACACGAAACGGAGCAGGCATTACATCCGGTGCATAAATTTAAGTCAATCGCCATTCCCCACTGCGGACCTTTATCATACTGAAATTCGTCCCACATAGAAACTAACGGAACGGAAGAATCATGTTCCTGTACGAAATCAGGGTGATGTTTATATTCATCCAGAGTGGCTTCGCGAATAATTTCCGGCAGCCTGTCTTGAATGGCATCCGCTGCAAGTTTTTCTATGTCTAACCCGTGATGGTCTTGCGTGGTGGCAAGGACAGCGGTTCTTCCGGTCGGTGAAATTGTGATATTTCCCGATGCCCAAAGCGTATTTGTATTGCGGATGGCGTAGGCATTTCCCCCGACACCATTCCCGATTCTACCGGAGGCTGTTCTGCCGTATCCCAATTCAATAGAAATGGATTTGTCCGCATGTCCGGGCATAATCCAGACGGGGAGTTCTACCGTATTTCCATTCTGCGTAAGAGAAATAATGTCGCGGTTTTTCACGCCCATTTCTTTGGCAGTAGAATGACTCATGAGCGCTGCATTATCCCACGTGATTTTGGTGATGGGGTCCGGTGTTTCCTGCAGCCAGCCATTATTGGCAAACCGACCGTCGAAAACGGAAGGCGATGTTTTAAAGACGACTTCAAAATCCGCATCTGCGGAAAATGGGTTGTTCTTCAAAACGCTTTTTAGTTTGGCATGAGACAGGAATGGGTTCGCCGGTTTAATTATATTTTTAGTGAACACACCATCGTGTAAAACTTTTCGCCAAGCGGATGTAAAATTCTCTCCTAGAAATGTTTTCCATGTCGTCTGTACCACATCATAGCCGGCGGGGAATTTACCATCGGCTTTAACGATAGCAGCCAAACATTCGACAAAACTAATTCCGCCGAATAATGGTTGAATTTGTGGTTGCGTAATGCCGGAAATACCGTCGGCTGTTTTTGTATCTCCCCATGATTCTAATGCGTGGGCAAGTGGTAACGTCCATTCGGCAAATTTGGACGTTTCATTCAAATGCGAACTAATGTGAATGGTATGATTTACGTATTTAAGTGCTTCCGAAAAACCAAAATCAGCCGGAGCATTATACACCGGATTTCCGCCAAACATAATGAGGGTGGAAACATCACCATCTTTCATAGATGTGGCTATTTTTTTAAATGCGTCAGTTTGCGGGCGGTTGGTATCATCTGCGGAATAATAATCAATGGTTGCGCCGCGATTTTTTAAGGCGTAGTTGATGGAAAACACCAGCGCATGAACATTAGTAGACTGTCCTCTTCCGGCAACGACTAACGATTGTTTTTTATTTTGTATTAAATCTTTGGCAACTGCTTTCAACCAAGTGGAATTAAAGGAATGGCTTTTGTATTTAGACAACACACTGACACCGGGGATGGACAGTCCTTGCGCTTTTAGTTCAAAAGCAAGCGCGACGGTAAATGCGCCTATATTTTGATGACGTAAACGGTAGCGATGATCAGCCATGCCGCCGGTAACCGATAGAGAATTTTCCACTACATACAGACGGTTCATGGAATCATTTTCATCCACAACTCTCCGTCCGTTTGCAAAATCGCCGGTATGGCGAATGGCGTTACTTTCCGTATTTAAGAAATCGGAATCCAGAGATAAAATAACGTTCGCCTTATCATAATGATACACCGGGCGATATTCATTTCCGGTGGCAAGACTAATTCCGTCATAAATTGTTTCATCGCTGACGGGCTCCCACGTTACCCAATTGGCATTTGGAAATTTGGCTAAAAAGTCTTGTTTGAGTCGAATAAATGTTGGTGAATTTACCGCTTCGGTCAAAACAGCTAATCCGTCCCCTTTGGAGTCGGCGAATTCAGTCGAAAGTTCTTTCCACGCCAACGCAAAGTCGTCGAGTTTGGCTTCATTGTTATTATGAAGAACAGATTGTGCTCTGTCCGGGTCGTACATATCCAAAATAGACGCCTGTAGCCACGCATTGGATTTCCCTAAAGTGGTCGGGTGTTTAGGGTTTCCTTCCAGCTTGGTAGGGCGACCTTCGTGATTTTCTACGACAATTCCATAGGAATCCAGACCGAAAGACAAATTTGTGGAATAATATTTTGGGATACCTGGGATGATTTCTTCCGGTGCTACAACGTAAGGGATAATTTTTTCCACCGGACGCCGGCAGCCTGCAAGACCGGCTAACGCAAACGAAGCTCCCATAAGTGTAAGGAATTTTCGCCGTGACATTCCATCGGGAATATCCATGGTTCCATCCGGAAATTCATGTTGTAAATATTTTTGAAATTCAGGCGAATTATCTATCTGTTCTAAACTACGCCAGTATGTTTTTCCGTTCATATCATTTTTCATCGGTGGCACCCCGAACAATCGGTGGGCGGTGTAATGTCTAATTCATTTACCATCCAAGATCCGTAGGAAAATTGGTCATCGGGTGGGATCCATTGTGTATTGGTAAGTTGGTCCATAGGACGCAGATGCATTTCCGGATTTCGGTGACAGTCCAAACACCATCCCATACTTAAACTTTTTTCCTGTGAGACGATTTCCATCGATGCCACATCGCCGTGACATGAGCTGCATCCAACACCAACATTCACATGGGCGCTATGGTCAAAATACACATAATCCGGTGATTTGTGAACGCGAATCCACTCAATGGGCTGACCATCCGCCCAACTGCTGACGACCATCCGTAGATTGGTACTGTCTTTTTTTACAGCCGTATGGCAGTTCATACATGTTTGTGTTGGAGGCACACCGGCAAAAGCGGACTTATCAACACTTGTGTGGCAATAGCGGCAATCCATTTCAAGTTCGCCCGCATGAAATTTATGACTGTACGGAATAGGCTGAACAGGAGCGTACCCCACATCCGTGAATTCCGGAGACCCCCAATACCAGAAAGAAAATGTAATTACAACGATAAGTGATACAAGTCCTCCAAAAATTATTGAAGGAAGTGTATTTGTCCATTTTGGAAATAATTGTGCCATTCGTTATGTTAGTGTTTCTGCAAATCAGTTAAGTAAATCGATATCTCTGTAATCTGTCTATTTATTGAAAATGAATAGAGCAAGGTTACAATTTTTGGTCGTTTGCATTCAACAGAAAAAACAAACATTTTTATGTTCCCTCCACAATGATTCGCTTCATTTGTTGATACTGTACGGAACCTTCATTCCATAGAATATTCAAATTCCAGACACCCGGAGCTAAATCAATTTTCTGAAGACCATTTTTTGTAAACGAAATAGGAATATTTTTGTCCATGTTAATGGAATTTGGTCGCTTTAGTGAAATTAAACCTTGAATAGATGCCACCCTTGAACGGTGAGTTTGGATAATTAACAATTCTGATGCAGGTAAAATCAAAAACAAATTTCCGTCAGTTTTTGTTCTGTTTATTCGTTCAATCGTCTCTTGATATTTGATACCTTTTTCATAATAATCTTCAGTCACAAGCGAATCCATATTTGATGCCGAAAAAGGGATGAACCAAATAAAGAACAAAATGGTTCCGCTAATGGTTACGATTAATCCGGTGGGCCACCATAAATCTTTGCGCATCATTTTATTCCCGGGCTGATAAATGAGCTGCGAACGGTTTGAATTAATTTCTCACCAACAAGGACTTCAAACTCCAAGGGAGTGGCGACATGCTGAATCTTTTCCGGTGAGAGATACACAAAGAATGCTGTTTGGAGCAATCCTTCCGGTTTAACAATCATGTCGGATGTAATGGTCCGTATTTTTCCATGAGATGGGTTTTTCAAAACAATTGTTGGTGTTACTTCATCAAATGTTTTGTTAGCGATTTGCACATTAAATAAATTTGAGATTTGCCCATCAGCCATTTTTTGAAATGTAGAACCGGGTGTGCGTAAAATAGTAGCTTCGATGGGTTGACGTGTCGTTAGGAAAAACGTAACAAGACTTAACAAGATGAGTAAGATGGCGGAATATCCAATGGTTCGCGCATTGAAGATTTTTTCCACACCATTTTTTATTCCGTTAAATGATGCATATCGAATCAAACCGGTTGGCTTTTTGATCTTTGTCATGATGGAATCACACGCATCCATACATGCGGTGCAATTGATACATTCCAATTGCGTCCCATTGCGGATATCAATTCCGGTTGGACACACATCTACGCAATGATGACAATCAATGCAATCTCCACCTTCAGTTTTTTTCTTTGTGCGGGGCTCACCTCTTAAAAAATCGTAATGGACTAGAATAGATTTTTCATCAAGAAGCACGCCCTGCAATCGCCCATACGGACAAACCAGTGTGCAAATTTGCTCACGAAAGCTAGCGTAAACCCAATAGAGAAACCCGGTAAAGAACAGCATGGCAACAAATCCGCCCGTGTGTTCGGATATCGGTTCTGTCATGATTTTAAACAGTTCATCGATTCCAACTATCCATGCCAACAGACTGTTTGTAATCATCCATGATAAAATAATAAAAATACCATGCTTGAGTGATTTTTTGAAAAACTTGGTTGGGTTGTTTGGTTCGGCATTCAGTTTTATTTGTTGCCTTGCATCGCCTTCAATCCAATATTCTATTTTGCGGAATACCATCTCCATGAATATTGTCTGCGGGCATGCCCAGCCGCACCATATCCTCCCAAATATAACGGTAAACAAGATGATAAATAAAAGGAGAGAAATCATCATGAACAGAAAAATATGGAAATCCTGCGGCCAAAACCCCACACCGAACAAATAGAATTTTCTGTTTATGATATCGAACAAAAATAAAGGGCGTCCGCTTACGGAAACAAATGGAAGTCCAAACATTAAACTTATTAGAATGAATGCAACGATTTGTCGATAGGTGTTATACCTGCCTTTTGGCTTGTGCGGGTGCACCCAAACGCGCTTGCCTTCGTCACTTACGGTGGAAATATGATCTCTGAAGTTGTCTGTATCCATTGAGTATTAGTCGCTAGTCATTGGGTAAATAAAACTGAAAGCTTAATCTAAATTATTCGCCACAAAATGCACAGAACGCACAAAGGGCCATTATAAAGGGATTTATGAGAAAAACACAATTTTATATTTGTTAAATTAATTTTATTCTTTGTTTTCTTTATCATTAATAATATTTGTGTTTATCTGCGTTTATCCGTGGCTGATAAATTAATCAAGTTAAATACTGAAAACTAAAATGTCCGTAATTGTTGGTTTTTAGCTTTTTATATTTTAACTTTTTCATGGGTATTGGAAATTGGGTAAAATAGGGAAGATGGAAAATGGGAAAAAACTACACATCTTCCATCTCACATTTTCATAATTATTCGTATAAATCGCCTTCCGGTGCTTTTTGATTGAGTGGGTTTGTCCCCTGCAAGGATAAAATATAATCCGAAACCTGACTTATTTCATCGTCACTTATGATCCCTTTCCAAGGAATCATCCCTTTTACCGGAACGCCTGCATTTATTATCTGAATTAAGTCAGCTTTCTTGTTGCCGTGAATCCAATATTTATCGGTAAAGTTTGGACCGATAAGTCCTTCACCGCGCTGCCCGTGACAAACCGCACAGTTTTGAATGAAAACGTTTTTTCCGCCTACAGCAGCAAACACAGGTTCTGAAGCGATTTCTGTTTTGGCTGTTTCTAACGCTTGAGCCATTGCGGATAATCCGCCGTCCATCATTGTCAGCTGTTCAGGTGTTGCTTTTGTTTTTGCTTCAGCAATTAGGCGTTCAAATGGTACGTCTTCACCGATATAATTTCGGAACTTTGCACGCATCCTTGGGACCAACTTTTCCGGGAACATCGCAAAAGGTGACTGATATCCAAATGCATCGGAAGTTGATTCTTCTCCGATAACAACGCCCGCTACAGATGCCATCTCAAACTCATATTCCGCAGAGGAATCCATCCCCATGTCAAATACGTGATAATAGAGAAGATATACCACCGAAAAAACGATGGTAATATTGAATAAGTGTACCCACCATGGCGGTAAATCATTATCTAATTCCTGAATCCCGTCGTAATCATGATCCAATAAAACATCTTTTTCTTTAATCATTTGTAATACTCCTTGAATTTTTTATGTCATCGTTCATAGGCAAATTCTCCATGTGTTTTATGAATGGATTTTTCATGCGAAATGTCCAAACAAGTATGCCGATAAAAAACACGAAAAATAGGACCATTGACGTGATTTGATACCCATTGTATTCCTCAAATGTAATCAGTTGATTGAACATTAGTTATCACCTTTTATATCCGTACCCATTCGCTGGAGATATGCAATTAATGCAACAATTTCCGTATTCCATTCCGCTTCGGGGACGCCCTGCATTCTCAATGTTTCGGCAACGATTTTTGCTTGGGATGTGAGATCTTCTATCGCCAACTCATCGAATCCATCAGGATAGGGAACTCCAAGTGTTTGCATGGCTCTTATCTTTGCAGGAGTGATTTCCAAATCAATTGGATTTTTCAAGAGCCAATGATAAGATGGCATAATTGTTCCGGGTGAGGTGGTTTGAGGGTCTTTCATGTGGTTATAATGCCACGCATCAGGATATTTTCCGCCAATGCGATGAAGGTCAGGCCCCGTACGTTTTGAACCCCATTGGAACGGATGGTCGTAAACAAATTCTCCTGCTTTTGAATATTCTCCATAACGTTCTGTTTCGGAACGGAAAGGTCGAATTTGCTGGGAATGACACACATAACATCCTTCACTGACGTAAATATCTCTTCCTTGCAGCTCAAGAGGTGTATAAGGTTTCACGCTTGAGATTGTAGGCACATTGGATTTCACAATATATAATGGTACAATTTCAACCAATCCTCCGATGGCGACTACAACGGTTGCAATGACAAAGAATTGAATTGGTCGGCTTTCAATCCAGCGATGCCAATGCCCGGGTGTTTCTGTTTCTGTCTTTTCTAATGCGGGAGCTTGCGCTTCCTCTTCTTCAATCAGAGTACCGGATTTGACTGTTTTATACAAATTGTAGTACAAAACACATATTCCAATGAAATAGATAGTGCCACCAAATGCGCGGACAGCATACATGGGTATTAATTGTGTAACCGTTTCAAGAAAATTCGGATACTGCAAGAAACCTTCAGCAGTAAACTGTTTCCACATCAACCCCTGTGTGATTCCACCCCAATACAACGGAATTGCATAAAATATTAATCCAAGTGTTGAGAGCCAAAAATGGAGATTTGCTAATTTTACAGAATATAGTTTTGTGGCAAAAATTCTTGGGATCAGCCAGTATAAAACACCAAATGTCAGCATTCCGTTCCATCCCAATGCCCCGATATGAACGTGACCGATGGTCCAATCTGTATAATGTGATAATGCGTTCACACTTTTAATTGACATCATAGGACCTTCAAATGTGGACATCCCGTAAGCGGTAACTGCCACGACCATCATTTTCAAGATGGGGTCCTGACGAACCTTATCCCACGCACCGCGAAGAGTGAGAAGTCCATTCAACATCCCTCCCCATGATGGGGCAATTAGCATCAATGAGAAAACCATCCCAAGTGATTGTGCCCAATCGGGTAGAGACGTATAGAGTAAGTGGTGTGGACCAGCCCAAATATAAAGAAATATCAACGCCCAAAAGTGAATAATCGATAATCGATATGAATAGATTGGTCTCTTGGCAGCCTTTGGAAGGAAATAATACATCAAACCCAAATACGGTGTTGTAAGGAAAAATGCCACGGCATTATGTCCGTACCACCACTGAACCAAGGCATCTTGAACCCCGGCATAAACAGGATAGCTTTTAAGGAATGAAACCGGCAATTCTATAGAATTAAAGACATGAAGTAATGCAACAGTAAAAAACGTAGCTATATAAAACCAGATGGCGACATACAAATGTTTCTCTCTTCGTTTCATGATAGTTCCAATCATGTTAATGCCGAAGATGATCCAAATGACAGCGATGGCAATATCGATGGGCCATTCCAACTCGGCATATTCTTTGCTGGTTGTGATTCCAAACGGTAACGTGAGCGCAGCGCTGGTAATAATTCCTTGCCAACCCCAAAAATGGATTTTGCTTAACACATCACTGAACATCCGTGCTTTTAACAATCGTTGCAGGGAGTAATAAACGCCCATAAAAATTCCATTCCCGACAAATGCGAAAATAACTGCATTTGTGTGTAGCGGACGTAATCGTGAAAATGTTAGCCAGGATATATCAAAATTCCAAAACGGGTTAGTCAGTTGTAGAGCAATTTGAACTCCAACCAGCATACCGACTATTCCCCAAAAAATGGTCGCATAAGCAAAATCCCTTACAATTTTATTATCGTAACGAAATGTTTCAATTCCCATGTGTTATCTCCTAGCGATTTACTTACTTTTTGTTGAATTATTATCGTCCATTATTGAACGAATAGAGGGCGTATATGAATCATCATATTGCCCGCTTCGCACTGCCCAAAAAAATGATAAAAGAAATCCTATTGCCATGAACAGACTGACTGATATAAGTAGTATCAGTATTTTCATAATTTGTGAGCTGATGAATTATTTAGGTTAGGCTCAAACATTTTTTTCGTGCAGTAATCAAATCATCTTCCTTAAAAAGGAATGATGAAGTAAACGTATTTTTTAGCGAATGATGAATATCTTTTTCCATGTTTAAAAAATAAAGATGCACTTTGCACATATCTACTAATGGACAAATTCCCGGATCAACGATACAGTCGTTCATGGTGGAATTAAATCCCATCGCTTCAAGTATATTATAGAATGATATGGTGTTTGGATCCTTTGCCAGAGCAATCCCACCATTTCTGCCACGGTAGGATTTCAAAATTCCGGTTTTCTGTAATTTGTGTGCAATCTTTGATGTGATGGAATGGCTGATCATCAAAAGGCGGGATACGTCTGAAATTGAGCGATAGCCATCCGGATATTGTGAGCCCAAAAACGCTGCAATGCGAATTGCGTAATCGTATTCCCGTTTGATGAAGCTGTTGTACTTGGACATATTTAATACAATACCAACGTAGTAATGTATTACAAAAATATTACAAAATAAAAGAGTTTGATTGTCTTATTTAACCTAAACTGATTGTCTATGGGCAGTGTCCTAAATGAAGGAAATGCATGAATCATTCCATTTCTCCGCTTTTAAAATCCTACAACAACCAATCCATCTCTAAATCGCTACACCATTCATCCCAACCCCTGCCTGCGGCAGGCAGGCTAATCCTAATCCTTATCCAACCTCCTCTTAATCCGTCACCTCCGCAAAAGAAACCGAACAGATCCTGTTGAAAATGCTATAACGCTGATGGAGCTTATTGGCATCAAAATGGCAGAAATAACAGGGGAGAGGAGACCTTGCACAGCGAAAGTCAATCCAACGACATTATACAGAAGGGAAATGAAAATACTTGCGTAAATGATGTACATTGCCTTGGATGAAAAGGATAAAAACCTGGATAGTTCATGGAAAGCACCGGATTCCAAAATAGTATCTGATGCAGGTGAAAACAGATAAATATCATCAGAAATAGAAATACCAACATTACTGCTTTCCAACGCACCGGCATCATTCAATCCGTCGCCGATCATGGCAACAATTTCACCTTTTGATTGTAAATCTTGAATGTGATGTTTTTTATCGAATGGACTTTGGTTGAACTTTACGTTTGTTGTTTTCCCAAATATGTTTGTAAGGGCATCGGCTTCGCTGTCATTATCGCCGGTGAGGATAGAAATTCCATATCGTTTTTTAAGGGATTCAATGATTTTGCTCAATCCTTTGCGATACTGATTGGTGAATAAAAAATATCCAATCCATACATCATTTATAGTGATTTGAACAGATGTTTTAGGAAGCTCTATTTTCTGAATTCCGCAAAAATCTGCAGAACCAAGCATGATTTTATTTCCGTTTACAACCCCGAATATACCTTTCCCGGGAATTTCCTCATATTTTGAAACAGATGAGAAATTATTTTCATTGAAATGGTTTACGATATGCCGACTCAACGGATGGGACGAATTCGCAGCTAGTGATATAATATTGTTTTTATTTTGTGTGGACATTGCGGTTTTATCGGCAGAGACAAATGTAACATCTGTCTGCCCTGAATGGGTAATCGTACCGGTTTTATCAAAAACGATATGAGAAATTTTGGAGAGTTTTTCCACAACATCAGCGTTTTTTAAATAGAATTTCTTTCGTCCGAAAATGCGAATGGTGTTTCCCAATGTAAATGGTGCAGACAACGCTAACGCGCAGGGACAGGCGACAATCAGAATTGATGTTATCACATGAACGGTTTTGGTCGGATCCGCCATAAGCCAGTACAGTCCCGAAAAGCTGGCGATGGTGAGTACCGCCATGGTAAAATATTTACTGACGGTATCCAAGGTGGATGAGATGGTTGCCTTCGCCGTTTTATCTTCCTGATTCCACAACTGTGTGAGATAGCTTTGCGATACACTTTTCACGACTTCTGCTTCGGCAATTGCCCCCACCAATCGTCCTCCGGCGTAGACGGTATCTCCGGGATGCAGTGTTTTCGCTTTGGATTCGCCGGTGACAAAACTGTAATCAATTTGGGCATCATTTTTTAGCAGGATGGAATCTGCCGGAATCAGTTCACCATTCCGAATGATGATTCTATCTCCCACATTCAGCTTTGCCAAAGGGATGGATTGTTCGCCATCAGGAGTATTTTTCATCACGGCTAATGGGAAATAAGATTTGTAATCGCGTTCAAATGACAGTGAATCGAAGGACTTTTGTTGGAATATTTTCCCGAGGAGTAGAAGAAAAACTAATCCGGTGAATGAATCCATAAACCCGGGTCCCACGCCAAAGAGGATTTCATATGCACTTCTTGAAAAGAGGGCGATAATCCCGATGGCGATGGGAATATCAATATTAATAAATCGCTTTTTTATACCAAGAAAAGCGGAGCGAAAGTAATCCGTAGAACTGTAGAACAAAACCGGAAGCGCCAGAACGATATTCAGATATCGGAAAAATTGTTGTAACCCATCCAAATTTCCGGATGGACTAAAATATTCCGGAAAACTAAATAGCATAATATTGCAAAATGAAAACCCCGCCACGCCTAATTTCATAATCATAGTGCGATTGAAAGCCGGCTCAATATTTTCGGATATGGACTGAAAACTGATATGTGGCTCATATCCAATGGAAATCAACAATTCGACAATCTCCCGAAGTGAAATACTATCGTGCTTGTAAGTAATCGCACATTCATTTTTCAGAAAATCGACTGTTGAATGCGTTATTTCCGGGCGAATTTTGTAAAGTCGTTCCAAAATCCAAACGCAGGATGCGCAATGCATTCCCGGAATATTAAATGTTATTTTGCTAATGTTATTATCTTTAAAATGAATAAGACTTTTTTGGATATCTTCGTCATCAAGATATGCGTAGCGATGTTGATGTCCCGATTCCACAGGGATGTTTCCGGGGGTACTTTCTAAATCATAATATTGGCAAAGGTCATCAGTCCCCAATATCTCATAAGCGATTTTACACCCGTTACAGCAGAAATATTTATCAAATGATTTAACGGGATTTTGACCGCAATCTGCGCCGCAGTGGTAACAAACATTGGCTTTTGACATGGAATTATTTCACCACCGCAATTTCTTCGCAGCATTCGTCACGGTGCATGGGACCTTTATCCCATTTTTGTATTCCCTTGTAAATGGTTAATCCGCCAAAAACAATGACAAGGACAGCCGTTACTTTCAGTAATATATTTCGGAATTTCATGGTTAAGATATTTGTACTGAATCCAAAAATCAACAGCACAGGAAATGTCCCTAAACCAAATGCAGCCATGATCATTGCGCCGCTAATAATAGACCCGCTAGAAGCAGCGACCGCGCCGGCGATGTACACCGGTCCGCATGGAATGAATCCCAACATTAACCCAAGAATAAATATATTTTTTTTATTCACCTTTTTTAAAGTGCGCTGAATAAATCGCTGGTAATGCCCAAGTAAGGGGAGTTTAGCGAGGTGGAGAACGGGGAAAAGACCAACCAATTCAAATCCAAGCAGAATCATGACAATTCCGGCAAAAATAAAGAGCAAGTTTTGAAGATTAAACACAGCCAGTGCAAATGTTGTAGTGCTGCCTAAAAGTCCGAAACCGGCACCAATAAACGCGTATGTTACGATTCGACCGCTATGATATAAAATATGAGGAAAAATCATTGAACGCCGATTATTTTGCCTGTCGATATTGACGGAATACGCCATGATAAAGCCGCCACACATTCCAATACAGTGGCTGATGCTTGTGAGCAGGCCCATGGCGAACATGGCATATATGTTTTGAAAGTCCATCTTACAAGTTACGCAATCAGACTCATACATTAGAAAATATTCCAAGATAAATTTTTTTGACAACCTTTCTATCATGATCTGTGTCTAAATTTCAACTTGTTCACAATAGGAAAAATAATGCTTAAAACCATATTGATTGTTCTAATTCCCGCTTTCATTTTAGCGGAAAGCGCTTACTTCCAGCAGGATGTTAAATATACCATCGAAGTCACGCTGGATGATTCTGCGCATACGCTTACAGCGCATGAAACGTTGATTTATACGAACCATTCACCGGACACGCTGGAGTTTATCTGGTTCCATCTCTGGCCAAATGCCTATAAAAATACCGAAACCGCCTATGCGAAACAAGCATTCAAAAATGGCTCAACCCGGTTTTATTATGCCAAGGATGAAAACCGTGGATACATTGACAATCTTGATTTTTCTATAGAGGGAACTCCCGCGGAATGGGCGTTCCACGAAGAATGGATCGATGTGGCTAAAGTCATGCTTCATCAACCGTTATTGCCGGGTGAGAGTATTACAATCGAAACCCCGTTCTTCGTCAAGCTACCGAAAGTGTACTCACGATTAGGACACACGGGTAAACATTATGAAATAACGCAATGGTATCCGAAACCTGCTGTGTATGACCGCAATGGCTGGCATCCGATGCCATACTTGAATATGGGTGAATTTTACAGCGAATTCGGAACCTTTGACGTGAAGATCACACTCCCTGAGAATTACCGTATCATGGCAACCGGCGATTTGGTGAATGGCGAAGCAGAATTTGTTTGGCTGGATTCTCTCGCGATAGAGGGAGACGCACTTCATACCTTGGATAAAAAAGAGTTCAAAAAGAAGATGAAAGTGCTCTCCGGCAGAAAAAAATCAAAGCTTGGATTATTAAAAAAGGATGATGGCAGAGAAATTCCTGAAGAAAATACCAAAACAAAAACACTGCATTTTCGTCAGGAAAACGTTCATGATTTTGCCTGGTTTGCCGATCCGAAATGGATCGTGCGAAAAGGGGAGCTGAAATTAGCAGACTCCACCAGAACAGTGACGTTGTGGAGCATGTATCTTCCGAAAAACGCCGAACTTTGGGAAAAATCTTTAGAATATATTCACGATGCCGGCTACTGGTACAGTGAGTTTTACGGAGACTATCCATACAATCACATCACGGCGGTGGATGGTGATATGTCCGCAGGAGGAGGGATGGAATACCCGAATATTACCGTCATCTCCAGTGGCGGTTCCAAAGATTTACTGGAGTTTGTCATCATGCACGAAGTGGGACACAATTGGTTTTACGGCATTTTAGGTTCAGATGAACGGGAACACGCCTGGATGGACGAGGGATTGAATGAATATGCCAATATCAAATATTGGGAGAAAAAATATCCCGAACGGAACGGACAAATTATTGTGCAGGATTTTATCCAGAACAAATTAGGAATAGCCAAACACATTGATTTCCGCTGGATGATGGGCTATATGGGTTATGCCGGACGTGCTATCTCCGGTGATGATCAACCCATAGAACTGCCGTCAGTCGATTACCACCCGGGGAATTACGGGTCAATTGTGTATGCGAAATCTGCTATCGTATTGCGGTTCTTACAGCATTATTTAGGTGAACAGAAAATGGACAAGATCATGCAGGATTACTACGAAACATGGAAGTTCAAACATCCGCAGCCGGGCGATTTTCGATCCTTGGTAGAATCACATCTTGATGAAGATTTGAGCTGGTTTTTTGATGACCTGATCAATGATACGAAAGTTATAGATTATGCGATTGAGAAGGACGTGAATGGTATCGTCTTGAGGAATAACGGAACAATAACCTGCCCGGTAGAAGTAGCTTATTACGATGCAGAAGGTAATGAAATCGGTAACGAATGGCATCGCGGAATTTCATCAACTAAACAGATTGAGATGCCGGAGAATGCCGTAAAAGCGGTGATCGATCCGACAGACCAAATGCCCGATATCCGTCGGACGAACAATTCCACGAAGCGCCCGATCAAATTCCACTTTGTTTTTGACCAGCCCGATTATGGAAAAAAAGAATGGTACTGGCTCCCATGGCTCATTGGAAATACATATAACGGTGCGACACCGGGGCTCGTGCTTTACAGCGGATTTATCCCGACCTATGATTACGGGATCAGTCTTGTTCCGATGTGGGATTTTAAGCATGAACGTCCGATTGGTTTAATGAGCGGAAAGAAAACCTGGTATAAGATGTTTGGATTTCGGTCGCTCACACTCGGTGGTGGATTTTCTGAATTTGGGAATCGATCAAGTCAGAAACTGTCTTTCGACGGAGTAATAAAAAAACCGATTGTTTCCACGCCGACTATTATCCTAAACGGAGTGTTGTATCATCACAATCTGACCGGTGAAATGCTGGACCCCACATATTATGATGACGGAGAGTTTGTTGTATCGACGTTGGGTGTCGCGTATTCAAACCGAACAAACCCGCTGATTAATTATCAAGCTTCCGCCAGAATGATGACCGGGTTCGGCGATAACAGCTTTACAAAAGTCCATTTTTCTGCTAACGTTCATCGTCGCTGGACGCAAACAATTCGTTCCGGGTTACGGTTCTGGATCGGAGGGTATATCGGTGAAAGTTCAGCTCCGAAGCAATATCGCACCTATCTTGGGGGCGGAGTGGACCCCAATTTCGAAAACAGGATGGTTTTTGATCGTTCGGCAAATGCAGCCAATATTTATAATATTTTGGATGAACAATTTGTAGAGGACGGTCCTTCGCTACATGGACGAGCCGCTGATGAAAACGGTCCGATTATTTCGGAAGAGTTATCTTGGGGTGTGAATTTCAGTCAATCCGTGCCTAAGCTGCCTTTTAGTTTGTTTGCCGATATCGCCGGGGCATCTGATTTGGGCGAAACGTATATCGATGCCGGGTTGAAGTTTAATCTGGCTAATATCAAAATCTATATTCCGTTGTATCAAAGCTGGGATGAGAATCAAACTCCGGAAGATTTTGGCTGGGTCAAAGACCGAATGCGCTTTGAGATAGGAATGCCGAATATGCGGTTTGGGCGATAGAAAATATATACCGCAATTTTCTTAAACTTCTGTAACTTCCGCCCCGAAAATTCATCATATTATTCACAAAATATTAAAGGTAAACGATTATGACAACCCATTCATTTCAAACTGAAGTCAGTCAGTTACTTCATCTGATTATCCATTCTTTGTATTCACATAAGGAGATTTTCTTACGTGAATTAGTGTCCAATTCTTCCGATGCGTTGGATAAATTAAAATATTTAACGCTGACAGATGATGCCCATAAGGACGCAGCTTTTGAACCAAAAATCGATATTTCTTATCAGGATGGTGATGCTAAAACACTGACGATCTCTGATTCCGGAATTGGGATGAACGAAGAAGATCTGAAAGAAAATCTGGGAACGATCGCGCGCTCCGGAACGAAAAACTTTTTGAACAAATTGACCGGCGATGCCAAAAAAGATTCCTCTTTAATTGGTCAGTTCGGAGTAGGGTTTTATTCCAGTTATATGGTGGCTGACAGTGTAGAAGTCATCAGCCGCAAAGCCGGAGAAGATGATGCGTGGAAATGGACCAGCGACGGAAAATCCGGTTACGAAATTGAAAAGACGGTACGAAAATCTGCCGGCACAGATGTAATTCTCCATCTGAATGATGAGGGGAAGGAATATGTCAATCGCTGGGAAATTCAAACAATCATAAAAAAATATTCCAACCATATTCCGTTTCCAATCCATCTGCATTATGAAGACACTCAGTACGATAAGGATGGAAAAGAGACGGGAAAAGAGCAAAAAGAAGATCAGATTAACGATGGGACTGCGTTTTGGAAACGTTCGAAATCGGAGTTGAAGGAAAAAGATTATAACGAATTTTATAAATCCATCAGCACGGATTTTGAAGACCCGATGCTGTATTTCCACACTCGTGCAGAAGGAGCACTTGAATACACCACGTTATTTTACATTCCGAAAAAAGCTCCGACGGATTTGTTTTATGCGGATTATAAACCCGGAGTAAAACTTTATGTGAATCGAGTATTTATCACCGATGACGATAAAGAACTCATGCCGGTGTGGATGCGGTTTTTGCGGGGAGTAATTGACTCCGAAGACCTACCGTTGAATATCAGCAGAGAAATCCTACAACAGAATCGCATCATGGCAAAGATTAAAAAGAATTCTGTGAAAAAATTAATTAAAGAGTTTGGAAATTTGGCGAATACAGACTCTAAAAAATACATCGAATTTTATGAAGAATACGGTCGTACGTTAAAAGAAGGCGTGGCGCAGGATTTTGAAAATAAGGATAATTTGATTGATCTGTTGCGGTTCAAATCCACCAAAGTCGACGGCTACACAAGTTTGGCGGAATATCTTGACCGGATGCAAGATGACCAAAACATCATCTACTACATCACGGGGGAGAAAGAAGGAAGTCTGCGTAACTCTCCGCTACTAGAAATGTATAATAACAAGGATGTGGAAGTCCTGATCATGGATGATGAAATTGATGAATTGGTCATGCCGTCCATCCCAAAATACAAAGAGAAGGAACTTCGTTCGGTGAACCGCAGCGATGCCGCGGATGAATTAAAATCCGATGATGAAAAGTCCAGCGAAAAAGAGCTGAAACCGTTACTAAAAAAGATCAAGAAAGTCCTGGGCGATAAAGTCAAAGATGTTGTGGCGTCGACGAGGTTGAGTGATTCACCGTCCGTGATTGTGGCAGATCAAAACGATCCGACCGTACAGATGCAGGAAGTCTTACGTGCCATGGGGCAAACCGCGCCACAGGATGTAAAACCCATCCTTGAGATTAACCCAACTCACGCTGTTGTAAAAAAGATGCAGGATATGCGGAAAAGTAAAGCATTTGATGACGCGGCGATGTTGTTACTTGAACAAGCTTTGTTATTGGAAGGTGTGAAGTTGGACAATCCGCCGGAATTTGTTTCACGGTTGAATTCCATCCTTGGAAAAGCTTTATAGTCTCAATTTATATCATATAATCATAGACATAATTTATGGCCGAAGCCGCTCATTTTACGTTTCGGAAAAAGTAACTATATTCATGTTTGATAAATTGATTAAATTCTATGGGGGATATTGCATTCTTTTTGAACATAATACCAACGGAGTATCACTAATATGATAAAGTGGGATAAAAAAACATTTATTAAGCATTTGCGTGAAACCAGTAGTAGAGAGGTCGCTAAAATTGGGGTAAGGCTCATTGAGTTTTCCGAAAAATATTCAGATGATATTTCTTGGGGTCGAGGCGAAGAACACGGTACCATGACTTTTCGTTGTGAGTCAGATTTTGGATATCTGCCATTGTTTCATCTTTCTTCATACGGGAAGATAAACCTGCAAATTAATTTTCTTCGCAGTAAAGACATTCCGCCAATGGTTCTTCGGGATTTGATAAGAAAACTGGAGGCTATATTCCTTTATGACTTTGATACAGAAATGTATCCTGTCGATACGTATGAGGAAATCGAAGCTATGTTTCATACGAGAACCCAAGTGGATAAGTTTATGAAAACCATTGAGAGCGCTGCGTACCGGCTAAAACAGTAAAATTAATATAACATCCCAAGTAAAAACCCTGTCAATTTTGGCGGGGTTTTTTGTTGAGGTTTGCAAATAATGACCCTGTCGGTAATCGATGAATGTATTTTTTTTGTTGTTTTGTGTATAAAGTACTTTATAAATTAAAGTAGTCTAAAAACAGGAAATAATTATGACAACAGAAACCATTCAAGACGATTTAGCCTTTATCAAAAAAATAGTGGAAGAGAGCAGAAAAAATGTTGGTTTAAGTGGTGACCACCTTATTGTGTGGGGTTTACTTGTTTCTATTGGGTTAATGGTGACATGGGCAAATCATTATTTCCAATGGCATGCAAGTGAATGGCTTCATTGGATATTGGTAATTGGGGGTGGATGGCTGTTTGAAATAATTTACGGCAGGACAGTTGACAGGAAAAAACCTGTGCTAACCTATGCGGAGAAGATTGACGGATTTTTATGGCTGTCCATCGGAATCACAATGACTCTCTTAGGGTTTATAGGGATTGGAACTCACGGTATTCATCCTCATGTTATATCACCCATTTTCTCAACCATCCTCGCCATAGGTTATTTTTCGTCTGGCGTCATTTATGATGTGAAATGGATTAGAAACCTAGCCTTTGGGTGGTGGGGTGGTGCAATTATTATGTTTATTTTTCCCGGACTTTATCACCTCTTATTCATGGCTGCAATGATGGTCGTGTTGCAAACCATTCCCGGATTTATTATTAAAAAAACATGGGGAGAAAAATATGGAGTGAATTGACTACCTGTCCGCCAATGTTTTTCAGGCGGATGTCAATTCACGCATCGGCATAGACGATGCAATCCAAAGGAAATTATGTCAGAATTCAATTACAAACAATTAGATGACATTATCCATTCTCGGATTCGCCTAGCAATTATGGCATTGCTTGTATCTGTTGAATCAGCCAACTTTGTGTTTATCAGAGAAAAAGTGAATACGAGTGACGGAAATTTGAGCGTGCATATCCGTAAATTGGAAGACGTGAAATATGTGTCATCCACGAAAAAATTCATAGACAGAAAGCCGGTGACTACCTATCGAATTACCGCTTTGGGCAGAAAGGCTTTTGAAGCATACGTCAAACACGTAAACGAATTATTAAACATACAGAGTTAAATAATATGAAACATATCAGTCAATATATCATCGTTCTAATGTCTTTATTATTTGGACAGAATACGATTCATGTCACAGGCAATGTGACTGATGGATCCGGAGATGGTCTGGCTTTTGTCAATGTGTATTTTATGGATACACTTGAAGGAACCATGACTGATGAAACCGGACATTTTGCAATCGAAACGACACTTTCGGAAGGAAGAACACTTCGTATTTCACATATCGGTTTTGAGCGAAAGGATATTTCTCTATCCGCGGAGAATCTCCACAAAGGAATTCAGATTGTTTTAACAAAAGAATATATGGAGCTTGACCCGGTTTCTGTTACCGCCGGTTCATTTACCATGGCAGATGAAGAAGGGCAGACCCTAACCAGTCTGGATGTAGTAACAACTGCCGGGGCCGCGGCTGATATTTTTCGCGCTATTCAGACATTCCCGGGAGTGAATCAAGTGGATGAAGGTGCCGGGATGTACGTTCGTGGCGGAGATGTATCTGAAACAACCGTGATTTTGGATCAGGCTACGATAAGCCATCCATATAAGTATGAATCTGATACCGGCGGATATTTTGGGATGATAGATCCTTGGCTGCTGTCGGGGACGTATTTTTCTACCGGTGGATTTTCAGCAAAATATGGGAATGTTCTTTCCGGGGTTTTGGCAATGGAATCACTGGATTTACCCGACCGTTCATCGGTAACAATCGGTGCCGGTTTGGCGGCAGTTTCGGGTGGCGGCTCGTGGTTGATCAAGCCGAACAAATTAGCTATCCAGTTTTCCGGGAATTACTCAGATACGCAATATTTATTTAAAGTGAACGGTGGCGAAGATCGATTTGAGCAAGTTCCCACCAGTTGGGACGGCAATATCAGTGCAATTTGGAAGTACTCTGATGTGGGGCAAATAAAGTTATTCCATTTTGTCAATGTAGATGAAATTGCCGTAAACGTAGACGGTCCTGTATACGACGGAACCCTGATGAACGATAACCATTCCCGGCTGGGGAATATCCAGTGGCGGCATTTGTTTGGGAGAGGAGTATTTGTGAAATCAAGCCTGTCGGTTAATCAATTTGGGCAGGGATTGACATTGGGGAATTTGGACAAAAGTTTGGAAGATTTAATGTGGAAATGGCGAACGGATATTTCTGTCCCAATAAGCGAGAAATTGAAACTGAATTCAGGGTTGATTGTGGATGATTTGGAAACGGTATTGTCCGCGACGTTTCCGAAAGACCCAAATGATTTGCGACCGGAGGCCGAAACAGATTCTTACAATGTGGATTATAATACACTCCATTATGGGTTTTATTCTGAGGGTGAATTTACTGTTTTCCGGCGGTTTTTCATTGTGACAGGGTTGCGTGCGGATATTTTGGACACGCCAAGACAGTGGGTTGTCGATCCGCGTTTCTCCGTAAATTATCGGTTGTCGGAAACGCAATTTCTAAAAGTTGCCACAGGTGTGTATCATCAATATCCAAAAATACAATATTTAGATGATTGGATTGGGAATCCCAATCTTAAAGCAATGAAGGCAATTCATTACATCGTTGGATATGAGTATAAGTCTGAAATCACCGATTTTAAGGCAGAGGTTTATCAAAAGAATTATGAAAATTTGGTACTTGAAAATCCTGTAACAAATTACTCCAATGATGGAATTGGCTACGCCTACGGTGCAGATTTTTTCCTAAAAGGGACGCTCCCTCTCATTTCCGGATGGGTTTCATACAGTTATTTACAATCGAAACGGAAGGAATTGAGGTATTTGGAATTAGTCCCGACCGATTACGATATCAATCACAACCTGACGGCGGCACTAAAAACGCAGTTTGGTGCTATGAATAGTTTGGGACTGACCTATCGGTACACGACAGGAAAGCCATACACTCCGGCATTGAACGATTGGAACTCCGCCCGCTTACCCGCCATGCAGAGATTGGATCTGTCCTACAGCCGGCTATATCCAATCGGGCAAGATGGTTTACTCGTAATTTATGCTTCTGTATCAAATTTGCTGGATAGAACCAATATCTACGGGTACATTTATTCACCGGATTATTCTGAACGAACCGAAATGAAAAGTACGCACGGCCGCAATCTGTATTTTGGATTTACGATGACGTTGTAGGTGTGATGAGTAGAGTGGAATATGGGTGCAAGAGACTGGAAACAGAAAATAACTAATTACCAATTCATAAGTTAAAGAAAGGAAGATGTTATGAGACGTATTTTGATAGGATTAACACTTGTTGCCATTACATTCGCGCAGCCGGTGGATGAATTTATCATCCGTGGCAAGGAGACGATCCGTACCGCCATTGCTAATTGGAATGAAGGTGAGATGATTGCCGCACGCGCGTATTTTGAGCGCGGTTTGAATTTTGGTGAAAAAGAATGGCTTTTCCGTTACTATATTGCTTATGCAGATGACCAACTTGTGCATTATTATCAAGCCAAAAGCGATAAGAAATCAGCCTTAAAATATCTCAATAATGGGATCGACCATCTAAATGAAGTGATTAAGCTCAATAAAGACTTTGCCGACGGGTACGGGTTGCTTTCATCTTTGTATGGAGAAAAAATGGGCATCCAGCCGTGGACTGGAATTATGTATGGTTCCAGGTCGAGCACACTCATCAGAAAAGCCATTCAGCTGGAGCCGGAGAATCCAAGGCTGTATATGATTCAAGGTACATCATCTATGTTTACACCGGAGAAATGGGGCGGCAGCAAAGAGAGAGCGAAAGAGCTATATTTGAAGGCGGCTGAATTATTCAAATCAGACAATCCATCACCCCTTATGCCGGATTGGGGAAAAAGTGACATCTATGCTTGGTTGGGACAGCTGGAAGAAAAATTTGGAAATTATGATCAAGCAAAAGCATATTACGAGCAAGCGTTAGTTGTGGACCCTGAAAACAACTGGGTGAAACATCAACTAATGACTAGATTGACAGTGAAAAGCGCGAGAGAGAATAGGTGAAGGGGAGAGTGGGGGATTAATCTAAAAACGTAATGCACTAGTGCGTAAAACTGAACCCCCAACACAAAATTAAGTAGATTCCTCATTCGTACCTCATTTCGGAATGACACATACTATTTTCTGTCATCCCGAACCGACGCAGGAGCGTGAGGGATCTGCATTGTCAACCCCGGGGAGGATGATACGGAGCACGCCTTTATCCGACACTACAATGTTGACACGACACTAGGACAAATAAACCTTAGAGAAAAACAATGACTAATAGAATCGTATTCACATTCGCTTTGATAATAAATGGGATTGTTTGGAGTCAAACAGGCACACTCACGGGATTGATTCGCGATGCGTCCACACATCAACCTTTGATTGGGGTAAATGTAATTGTAAGCGAAACGAATAAGGGTGCGGCAACGGATACGGATGGATATTTCAGGGTTGAAAATATTCCTGTGGGTTCTTATGTGGTTCATGTTTTTATGATTGGCTATGAGCAGGTAAAGCGGGCGAATATTCATATTGTACCAAAACGAAATACGACTGTGAATTTTGATTTACACACTCAAATACTGGAAGGAGAAGGCGTGGAAGTAACAGCAACATTTTTTGAAAAAACCAAAGACGCCATCACCAGCAGTCGAACGGTGGACATTGAAGAAATTCGTTCCGACCCGGTGGGTGCATTTGATATTATGTCCATGATGCAGAGTTTACCGTCGGTAATCTCCGGTGCAGACCAAACCAATGAAATTATTGTCCGCGGTGGTTCGCCCGGTGAAAATTTATTTGTCATGGATCATATTGAAATTCCTTATCCCAACCATTTCCCGGAACAAGGAAAAGGGGGCGGACCAATTACCATGATTGATACAGATTTTATCGAAAGGGTTGATTTCTATGCCGGTGCATTTCCTGCAAAATACGGCGATAAAATTTCATCGGTTATGGATGTTACGCTTCGGGACGGAAATCGTGAAAATCATTTATCCGAATTCAATTTTAATATGGCTGGATTCGGATTCAATTTTGAAGGACCTTTTACTCAAAAAGGTTCGTATATATTTTCCTTAAAACGCTCGTTTCTGGATTTTGTGATTCAAAGTTCCGGACTCATGGCAATCCCAAAATATTGGACGAGTCAGGGAAAAATATCCTATCATATTTCTCCCACACAAAAATTATCGTTTAATGTCATTGGCGGTATTGACGAAATCAATATTGAAGGGGAAACTAATCCTCAACTTCGTGGCGCGGAAAATGTGGATTATCAATCAAATCAATTGACGATGGGACTCACATATAAAAATTTATTTTCAAAAAAAGGCTATGGTATTATTTCGTTGAGTGGAAGCCGAGTAGGGCTTAACACAGATGTGTATGAATATCTGCCGGATGGTGAAAAAAATCAATATTTCGGTCGAGACGATGCGGAATGGGAAATGACACTAAAAGGTGATTGGGTGTATCGTTTCAATTCAAAAGTGGAAACAAGTTTTGGATTTAACGCAAAATCAATTTCATTGGATTATGATAATTGGTGGCATGGTGAACCGAGAAATATCTATGGTTATGCATTATCTACGAACGCTCCCATTATGCCTATTTCCGAAGATGAATTTTGGGCTAATTATTTTGGTCACGATTCGTTACGGTTTGAATCTGTTGCAACTATTGGGACTTATGATTCATCAAAAACAAAAAACATTTTAGATTTTGTAAAGACGGGTGTGTTTGCGCAGATAAACTTTAAACCGACAGCAAAAATAGAGATTACACCAGGTTTACGATACGAGTATGTGAGTTATACCGAAAATGGAAATATCTCTCCCCGATTGGGAATTTCCTATCGATTTTCTCCCTTATTTAAACTCAATATTTCCGGAGGACGGTATTTTCAGTCGCCCTTTAATATTCATTTGAACTCAAGTCGTGGAGACACAAAATTATTGAAAAATTATTTTGCCGACCAATGGGCTGGTGGTATTGAATATTTTTTAAGTGCGGACACACGAATGACATTGGAAGTTTTTTCAAAAAAATATGAAGACATGATTGGCTTTGACATTTTGGAAGCGAGCAATGGGAGAGATAGTTTGGATTATCAACATTTGGTGAATTTGGGAAAAGGTGAATCGAAAGGCATAGAATTTTTCATTCAAAAGAAATACACCAATAATTGGTATGGTTCTTTTGCTTGGTCTCATTCGGTGGCAAAAGGAGTGGACCCAAGAAATGGTGAAAAATATCCGTGGACTTATGATTACGGTGATGTGGTTACACTTGTGGGCGGATATAAAATCCGGTTTATCGAATATGATTGGTATCAGAAACATAAAAAAACATTGTTGGCAAAAATGACTTCATGGCTTCCCATTGCTCCGGCAGATGAATATGAAATTGGAATAAAACTTCGTTATATGGGCGGACGACCTTATACACCAAAATCTTATGACCACAATATTCGAGAATGGTTCGTCAATTCAAGCGATCCGTGGAACACAGAACGATATGATGAATATATCCGATTAGATATTTTGCTTCAACAGCGATTCAACTTCAAGAGAATGAATCTTGTTGCCTTCTGGGATATTATGAATGTATTCAATCGAGATAATCCATGGGAAACGATTTATCTCGAGGATGGCTCTACCGATATGGCGTGGCAGTTTAAAACATTTCCAGTGGGTGGAATTATTTTAGAGTTCTGAACAAGTGTTTGAGTAAATTCTGATATCAATTATGGAAAAAAGACAACTCATTTATGAACCGATGACGGCATTTACCGATCTGATCATTACTGTACTTGGACTAATGTTTGCCAAAGGTTTGTACGAACATTTTAGTGTGACAGCACTGAATGTCCATTTGTATTGGGGTTTCGCATTTTTTATGTTGGCGACAGGAGCGTTTTTTGGGGCAGTAAGTCATGGATTTGGACCGTATTTCAGCCAAAAGGTAAAAGCGATATTGTGGAAAATAACCACGCTGTCGATTGGCATAGTGTCCGTCAGTTTTTTATATGTGTTGATTGATTACTTTCCCGGTGTATCTTCTTTGGGATGGATAAGGTGGATTCCCTTTATCTTTTATATTGTCTACATCTTGGTTATAATGGTGAACGATAAATTTATAAACGTTATCAGGTTTTATGTTCCGGTGATGCTGCTTGTCCTGCTGGCAATGCTTTACAGCCAATTTGTGATGAAGACCGCGGGTCCCGGATATGTATCCATCGGAATCCTTATCAGTTTTATTGGTGCGGGAGTACAAGCCAGCAGATTTGATCTGCATAAACATTTTAACCATAACGATATTTACCATGTTATTCAAATGTTTGGGATGTGGTTTTTATATAAGGGCGCGATGATGATGTAAAATGGATTAGCCTGCCTGCCGCAGGCAGGGATTAGGATTAAGATTAGGATTGAGGTATATCAGGATTCAAGTGTTAACGGGTTGATGAGTAAATGGGTTGAAGAATTCGTTTTATTCAATTAACCATCCTTGTTATTTAGATCCGCTTGGTGACGGAGAGAAGTTTTTTGTTTTGTCTGCGGGGTTA
>JACNKV010000130.1 GCA_014381855.1 Fidelibacterota bacterium
TTCAGCGATATACGGCAACGTTCGGTGTTTTTCCGCATAATCCAGGCCATATCCCACCACCCATACATCCGGTATGCTGAAACCAAGATAATCGGTTATAACTGCGTGATTTTCTTTCCCATCTTTTTGAGTCAGAACACAAGTTTTTAGCGATGCGACATTTCTGGATTGTAAAATTCGCTCCAAAAACTGAAGTGTTAGTCCGGTGTCAATAATATCTTCGACGATCAACACATGTTGGTTTTGCACGGGATGCCGGAGGTCCATAATAACACGAACCTCTCCGCTGGTTTTGGATTCATCGCCGTAAGTACTGAGTGCCATAAAATCTACAATATGAGGGACTGTTAATCGTTTAACGAGGTCAGAGGTGAATATGAATGAACCTTTTAAAATAGACACAATCATTATATTGTCGACATCGGCGTAATCTGTGTTGATTTGTTCTGCAAGCTCGCCAATACGACGAAGAACGGTTTTTTCGTCAATTAAAATTTTTTCAATATCAGGATGTGATCTCATTTTTCCTCCAAATTATCTTAAAATGGTTTCGTGGCGCTGAGGTCCTATAGAAATAATCTTCACGGGACACGCAACGCGTTGCTCAATAAAATCAATGTATTTCCGTAGGCTATCCGGTAAATAATTATAGCCTTTTTCAAGAGCAGATTCATCCAGCTCATTCCAGCCGGAGAGATTTTTATAAATGGGTTTCGCATCTCTGTACATGGTTAGGCTTGCCGGCATTTCGGTAATTGTTTTTCCATTGATGTCATACCCCACACAAACCGGAAGATGTTCAAATCCGGTGAGGATATCAAGTTTAGTAAGTGCAATTTCCGTCAGTCCGTTCACGCGTACCGATTGACGAAGCTGCACAAGGTCGAGCCACCCTACTCGGCGCGGACGTCCTGTTGTTGTACCGAACTCTCCGCCCTTTTTACGGAGTTCCGTCGCCTCCTTCTTCCCAAGCTCTGTCGGAAAAGGACTTTGCCCCACACGGCTGACATAGGCTTTTGTGATACCAATGATTCTGTCAATCTTTCGAAAGGTGACGCCACTTCCATTAGAAATATTTCCGGCAAGTGTATTGCTGCTTGTGGTGTGTGGATAAATGCCGTGGTCGACGTCCAGGCTCATTCCCTGAGCGCCTTCAAACAGAATATTTTCACTATTTTTGTACGCGTCATATAACACCACAGAAGTATCTGAAATATAGGGTTCGAGCTGTTTACCGTAGTTTACATAGTTATTAAAAATTTCCTCAAACGGAACAGAAAAAGTTCCACCCAAAGCCCTTTCAATCAATACGTGTGCAAAGGAGTAAGATATTATTAGTTTTTCGCGTAGAATATCCGGCTCAAGTAAATCGACCATTCGAATCCCATTTCGGAACATTTTATCGGCATAGACCGGAGCAATGCCGCGCTTTGTGCTCCCGGCGGCTAATCCACCTTGGTGCACTGTCAATGCATCGTCTAGTGCAATGTGATAAGGGAAAATGACGTGTGCCCGATCACTAACAAGAATATTTGGATTGATTCCCCGATTTTTTAGCATTTGAATTTCATCAAGTAGGGCCTTTGGGTCGATGACTACACCATTTCCGATAATGCTTGTGGGTTTATTATAAATGACTCCGGAAGGAATCAAGTGTAGTTTATACGTTTCTCCATTTGCAATGATGGTGTGTCCTGCATTATTGCCACCCTGAAAACGGACAACATAGGCAGAATCTCCGGCGAAAAAATCAGTGATTTTTCCCTTGCCTTCATCTCCCCATTGTGTACCAACAATTACAACTGTTTTATTCTGGTTTGCCATCAAAATAGACACTCCATAAGTTTTGCAATTTGTAGTTTGTTAAAAACGTCGTTGAAACAACACAGAAGATTACACTTAATAAACAATTACATGTAAACAACAAAACAGATCAAATACATATTTTTTATTAAACTTCCTTGGAAAAAGATTGTCGATAGTTCGTCTGAAACAATTTAGATTTAACACAACGATTTAACGAAATATTGGAAAAAACAATGCAAAGTCTATTAATAAAAGATGTATTACTAAACGATGTTCGGGAGGATATTTACATCCTTGGGACAACGATTAAATCGATAGGACAAGATTTAAATCCTCTGGCAGATAAAATTATTTATGGTACCGGGAAAGCCGTAATTCCGTCGTTTGTAAATGCTCACACCCATAACGCCATGACGCTTTTGCGCGGGTTTGCAGATGATATGCGTTTGCATGATTGGCTGGAAGAGAAAATATGGCCGATTGAAGCCAAACTCACAGAAGAAGACGTGTACTGGGGGACTCGCCTTGCTACTCTTGAGATGATTAAATCCGGGACGACCTACTTTAATGATATGTACTGGCATTACAACGGAACAGCTCAGGCAGTAATGGATTCAGAGCTTCGCGCCAATCTTGCCAGTGCTTTTTTGGATTTAGGGAATAGTGAAACATCCAAAAAACAAATTTCTGAGCAGATTGAGATATTCAAAAACAGGCAAAAATATTTTCCAAATATCACGTTTGCGGTTGGCGTTCATGCGCTTTATACAGTTTCGGAATCAGGGTTGTTTTGGGCAAGAGATTTTGCAAAAGATCACGGACTTTCCGTTCATATGCATCTTTCAGAAACCAAACGTGAAGTAGATGAATGGGTTGAGCACACCGGGAAACGCCCAGTCGAATATCTAGACAGCATAAATTTTCTTGGTTCGAATGTCATCGCTGCGCATACGAATTGGGTTACCGATGAGGAGATACAGATTTTAGCTGATTACAATGTCGGAATTGTTCACTGTCCAACATCTAACATGAAACTTGGGTCAGGTGTTTTTCCTTATGCGAGACTTAAAGAAGCAGGACTGCGCATTGGATTAGGCACGGACGGATGTGCCGCAAACAACAATCTTGATATGCTGGATGAAATGAAAATTGCAGCATTACTGCAAAAATCTCATACTGGGGACCCAACCGCATTAAGTGCAAATGAAGCATTTAATATGGCAACAAAAGGCAGTGCATCTCTATTTGGAATCAATATGGGAGAAATAAAAGAGGGCGCGCAGGCGAATTTACTGTTGATTGATCTTAACCACGTACACCTTGTCCCCAACCATAATCTTATTCCTAATTTGGTGTATTCTGCCCACAGCGAATGTGTTGATACGACAATATGCAACGGAAAAATTTTGATGGAAAACAGAAAAATTGCCGGCGAAGAAGAGGTTGTTGAAAACGCACGTCGAACAACAGAAAATCTTATCAAAAGATAATGTTTTCAGTGTTTTAGTATTAAAGTGTCAGGATGTTAAAGTCCGCCTGAGGTTTGCCTGACGTGGCGTGCGGATGTCAGTGTGTTTGTATTTTTCTAAACGGATACTGCGCGACCACCTATCGTTGGCTAAACGCAATCTTTGTTTCCCGTTTTACTTCAATGTTGAATTAATTTGAAGCGTTAACTCACCCGCAGAATCAACAGAAGAACCGACAGTAACAAATCCGTGATTTTTTATGACACAAAAATCTTCTGTCTTTAAAATGTTTGCTACCATTTTAGCACCGGGAATTGTTCCGTAGGGCACTTCTTTTTCTGTCACGGGAAACCCCAGAATCGGTGCACGGGAAGTAATTAGATCACTGTGACCATGAAAAACCGCCATCACATCCGGTCGGTATAAATATATTAATCCATGCATGAAGGCTTCTGAGCTGGGTTCCGGTATGCCGTGAGACAACACCTTTTTTGTGTTAATAAAAAAGGAAACCACCTCGGCAACAGAAGTTGGATTTAGTTCGGCGAGTGAAATACCGGCACCGGAAATCAAGAATCCATTATTTGTTCGAACACTCAAATTGCCGGCATGCCCGGTTTCTGTCTGTGGTGCAAGTCCCTTTTTTGCAAATTGCATTCCCCACGATGTCAACAGGTGTACCCCGGTATCGTTTAGCGGTTTTTCCGATAACACAACCGTCCTAAATTTTGTTCCCGTGTATACTTCAGACATTTTATTGTTTTTTGAGTAAGTGTAGTTCGCCGGGTTTATAAATCCCTTTTTCGGTGATAATCCCGGTGATGTATTTTGCAGGAGTAACATCAAATGCGGGATTTAGCGCCGGACTTCCATCGGATGCAACCCGCCTACCGTTGATACTAAGAACTTCGTCCGGGTCTCTTTCCTCGATAGGAATTGTGTCACCATTCGGGCAGGAAAAATCAATCGTTGAAAGGGGGGCGGCAATGTAAACCGGAATATTATTTTCATGTGCGACAACAGCCTTTTCGTAGGTGCCTATTTTGTTTGCCACATCGCCATTGGCGGCTACCCGATCTGTGCCTGTTATCACCATATCGACCTCGCTGCGTGCCATGAAATATCCGGCGGCATTATCTACGATGACAGCATGGTCTATTCCCTCCTGATACAGTTCAAATGCTGTTAGTTTTGCCCCCTGTAGCCTGGGACGTGTTTCATCCACGTAAACAAAAATTGATTTTTCATATCGATGTGCAGCACGAATTGGAGACAGAGCTGTACCGAAGTCCACGGTGGCGAGGGCACCGGCATTACAATGTGTTAAGATTCTATCACCATTTTTTATAAGGGCGTTTCCATATTCACCAATTAATCGACAAGCTTCTGCTGATCTGTCAGCATATTCCTGAGCCGCAACTAAAGCCATTTTTTTTATTTCATCTTCGGTTTGTCCGGTAAGCGCCATTACTACAACCGAATTTAAACCATGTTCTAAATCGTAAGCGGTAGGTCGAGCTAATATAATTTTGTCCCGGAGGTGTTGAATATGTTTTTTTGTTGGCTGATGAAGGTTTTGAATTGCTTGCGCAAGCCCATAAGCCCCCATCGCCCCAATAGCAGGAGCACCGCGAACAACCATTGTTTGTATAGCTGAGATTACAGCACCGTCACCTATAATATCTACAATCTTAAATATTTCAGGAAGTTGGTTTTGTTCAATGGTTTTGATGATAGTTCCTTCCATCCAAACTGTTCTGTAGTTTTTACCGTTAATTTTCATGGGTGTTTAGCATCATTATTCGTAATGAAAATTACATTGAGTATATAATATCTAACCAATAGATATACATGCTACCGGGAAAAAGCAAAAACCAGGTGTGTGTTCTATAGTTTTCTCATTACTTTTCAAGCCTTATTTCGATACATCTACAATGAAAAGGAGAAGATGATTATGGCTAATTATACTGGTATTCTGGGAATCATTACGTTGCTTGGCATCGCGGTTGCAATGTCAAACAATCGTTCGGCGATCGACAAACGGCTTGTTGTCTGGGGACTAGGACTCCAACTTTTGTTCGCATTGTTTATACTAAAAACTCCCATCGGACAGCCATTCTTTTCTACAGTAGACAAGGTCGTGAAAAAACTGATGTCCTTCTCCGATGCCGGAAGTGATTTCCTTTTTGGGTCGTTTATAACAGGACAAGTAGAAGCCCCTCTCATTAATATGGCCTTTAGAGTCTTGCCGACCATTATCTTTTTCTCGACGTTGATGGCAGCAGCCTATTATTTGGGTATTATGCAATTTATTGTTAAGTGGATTGCAAAAGCCATGCAGAAAACCTTAAAAACCTCAGGGAGTGAAACCTTAAGTGTGTCAGCAAATATTTTTGTCGGGCAGACCGAAGCTCCGTTAATGGTCCGTCCGTTTGTGAAAAACATGACACAATCAGAATTGATGGCAGTCATGGTCGGGGGATTTGCAACGGTGGCGGGTGGAGTGTTAGCCATCTATGTTAAAATGTTGCAGGATGTCCCAAATATTGCCGGGCATTTGATGGCCGCTTCAATCATGAGTGCGCCTGCCGCTTTGGTCATTGCAAAAATTATTTACCCTGAAACAGAAAAATCCGAAACACAGGGAGGGGTGGACCTTCATGTGGAAAAATTGGACGATAATGTGATGGAGGCGACAGCGCGAGGAGCATCAGATGGCCTGAAGTTAGCTGCAAATGTCGGAGCAATGCTCATCGCGTTTGTAGCTCTGATTGCTATGACAAATTATGTTCTTGGGCTCGTAGGAACATCCATGCAAGAAATTTTTGGCTGGGTATTTAAACCATTAGCATGGACGATGGGAATCCCTTGGGCCGAAGCAGGAACAATGGGGACGCTCATGGGAGAGAAGATTGTCCTGACAGAGTTAATTGCTTATGGAGATTTAAATAAGCTGCGTATTGCCGGAGAGATTTCTGATCGAACAGCGATTATTGCAAGCTACGCTTTGTGCGGGTTTGCGAATTTTGCGTCCATCGGTATTCAGCTTGGCGGGATTGGCGGGATAGCCCCCAGTCGCCGGAAAGACTTATCAAAACTTGGAATAAAAGCTATGATGGG
>JACNKV010000065.1:0-1604 GCA_014381855.1 Fidelibacterota bacterium
AATCAGACAAATTTTAACTCTTTTTTCTTTACGCACAGGGTTTTGCA
Organism: Fidelibacterota bacterium; assembly: GCA_014381855.1. Taxonomy (GTDB): domain Bacteria; phylum Fidelibacterota; class Marinisomatia; order Marinisomatales; family JACNKV01; genus JACNKV01. The sequence continues at coordinate 48 of JACNKV010000065.1, forward strand.
AAGCCTTCTATTAACTGAGCATTGTAAAATCTGTGTAATCCGCCTCCCTGTTCGCAGTGAAACGCAGACAGGTGAAATCTGTGGTTTTAATATTTTTCATTCGTTACTGAAACGTTGTAAACTTCTGTCCGAAATTGGTTCATAAAACGTATTATTTGGAGCATAAAGTGTCAGACGTTAACATTGCAGGATATGGTGACAATCTTACCGTAAATGGAATTTGCATAGGGGATTTATCTCCGGCGGAACATGAGGCGATAGAAAAAGAAAAAGGCGGGAGAAATTACCGTCCTTTGGAAAATGTGGTTGTTTCGCATGTGCAGGATTCGTCTACCTTGGTTTGCCGTAAGCCAGATCCGCAAGATATCACCGCCTATATTGAGGAAGAACTTGTCGACGGTCTTTGTTGCTATTCTGCGGTTAATCAGGGGCAGCTTAATCAGACAATCGTCGATGCGGTTGTTCATCATTTGACCAAGGAAAAAATTCCTACCGTTCCGCGTTCGATTCGGCATAAATATATGTCCGCATTTTTATTGGCGGCAACGTCGATTACCGGCATGGATCGCGTCGTTCCGAAGGTGGCCGGAGTTGAGGCACCCGAATTGATGTTCAAACTCTCTCGCCGCTGGGGATATCGTATCAAAGGAATTCCGAAGAATGAGGCGATTATTGTGGCGGCAAAAGGCAATTTCCACGGACGGTCAATGACGGCAATATCCATGTCAGATGACCCGGATGCCAGAGAGGATTTTGGTCCGTATGTCCCGGGAATTGAACTTGTGCCCTTTAATGATATAAACGCACTGCTGGATTTATTTGAAAAGAAGGGTGATCGTATCGCTGCGTATTTAGTAGAACCAATTCAAGGTGAGGCAGGTGTGATTGTCCCGGATGATGATTATTGGAAACAAGTATCCGCCTTGTGTAAAAAGTATAATGTTTTATTGGCTATGGACGAAGTACAAACAGGTTTCGCCCGAACCGGCGCAAATTTTGCTCACCAATTATTTGGAGTAAAACCGGATTTAATGGGATGTGGGAAAGCGGCAGGTGGCGGGATATTACCTGTTTCTTTTGTTGCCGGAAGAGATGATGTGATTGGTCTATTAACTCCCGGTTCTGAGGGTTCTACATTTGGAGGATATCCCTTAGCATCAGTTGTATCCACATACGCTATTAAAGTAATGGTTGATGGCAGCCTATCTGAAAAAGCTCATACTCGCGGTACACAGCTTATGACTCATTTTAGTAATATGAAACTGGAATTCCCGGATAAAATTAAAGAGGTACGTGGAATGGGGCTATTAACAGCCTTTGAAATGCATGACAACGAAAATTTGAATGGACATAACGTCTCACTAAAATTGCTTGATCGTGGAGTTTATGCAAAAGAAACACATCACAGCACTGTAAGAATTGCTCCCGCATTAACGATTAATGCTGATCAAATAGATTACATCGCCGAAGCAATCCGGGATGTGGTGAAAAATTTATGAGAAATTGAGTAAAGAGAGCATAATAATAAGCTTACTACATACACGTCCTCAGATCCCG
>JACNKV010000065.1:1713-4804 GCA_014381855.1 Fidelibacterota bacterium
AGATCCCGTGTGCTTGTGTTTACATCCCGCGTGCTTGCATCCTGTGTTTTCTACGGGGTTGAAAATGACTCACTTCGCTCATCATTTTGCTCTTGGAAATAATAATTAAATCAAAATAAAATAAGGAAATAACAAATGGATATCTTAAAACAACTTGGAATTAAAGATGAAAATCATGGAGCTTGCTCAGGCTCAGGACAATGGAACCGAACCACAGATTCAGGGAAACTCGATTCTATTAATCCGGCAACCGGAGAGCGAATAGCATCCGTTTACCAATGCTCTAAAGATGATTATCATGAGCTTGTAAAAAAATCAAATGTTGCATTCAAAGACTGGCGGAAAGTCCCGGCGCCTATTCGTGGTGAATTGGTGCGACAAATGGGTGAAGCTCTTCGTGAGAAAAAAGACGCTCTTGGAAGTTTGGTCTCCATGGAAATGGGAAAAATCAAACAAGAAGGTGATGGAGAAGTTCAGGAGATGATTGACATTGCCGATTTTGCCGTCGGACAATCAAGAATGTTGTACGGAAAAACCATGCACTCCGAACGCCCGGACCACAGAATGTACGAGCAATGGCATCCCCTAGGATCTATTGGTGTGATTTCTGCATTTAATTTTCCTGTCGCTGTGTGGGCGTGGAATGCGTTCATCGCAGCTATTGCAGGAGATACAACAATCTGGAAGCCATCCTCATCTGCTCCGTTAACGGGCATTGCAATACAGAATATTTGCAACGACGTAATGGAGCGGAACGGGTATACCGGGATATTTAGCATTATCGTCGGAAAAGGATCTGTTATTGGAGAAACGCTTATTAACGATAAAAATATTCCAATGGTCTCATTTACGGGGTCTACAGCTATGGGAAGACACGTCAGTGAAATGGTCGCAAAACGATTTGGAAAAACCATCCTTGAATTAGGAGGAAATAATGCCATCATCGCTGATGAAACCGCTGATATGGATATGCTGGTTCCGGCAGTGGTATTCGGTGCAGTTGGAACTGCAGGGCAGAGATGTACATCCACTCGTCGAGTAATTATCCATGAAAGTCGATATGAAGAGCTTACAAAACGTTTGGTCAGCGCTTATGCTCAGGTGAAAATTGGTGATCCTTTGGACGAGGGAACGTTAATGGGACCGTTAGTGGATGCCGGTGCCGTTGAAGTGTATAAAAACGCGATGAAGGTAATTGCTGAAGTTGGCGGAGAGGTTCTCTATGGCGGAAACGTCATTGAAGGTGAAGGGTATTACGTCGAACCTACAATTGTCAAAGCAAAGAATGAATGGCAAATTGTTCAGGATGAAACCTTTGCTCCGATTTTGTATATCATTCCGTACAAAACCTTGGATGAAGCAATCGAAATTCATAACGCAGTTCCTCAGGGATTGTCTTCGGCGATGTTTACGTTGAATGTGCGCCATGCTGAGCAGTTTTTATCCGCTCGCGGAAGTGACTGCGGTATTGCCAACATCAACATTGGTACATCCGGAGCAGAGATTGGCGGAGCTTTCGGTGGTGAAAAAGAAACAGGCGGCGGACGTGAATCCGGCTCTGATGCATGGAAACAGTATATGCGACGACAGACAAATACCATCAACTGGAGTAATGAACTTCCGTTGGCTCAGGGAATCAAATTCGATATTTGAATTAGATAAAGATTAGGATTAGGAATTTGGAGGGACTTCTTTTTCTAATCCTAATCCTCTTCCATGACTACAGGAATACTCTACATCGTTTCAACTCCTATCGGGAATCTTAAGGATATCACGTATAGAGCAGTTGAAATTCTCGAAAACGTTTCTCTCATCGCTGCAGAGGATACACGTCATACACGAACATTGCTTCAACATTACGACATTAAAACTCCGACTATAAGCTACTATGAACATAATCGGTTTACAAGGATTCCCCAACTTCAGGCGCATTTAAGCTCGGGTAAAGACATTGCAGTGGTGACCGATGCAGGAACTCCGGGAGTGTCTGACCCTGCGTATAAATTGATTCGCGCTGCAATTGACATCAATGCAAAGATTGAATCGATTCCTGGGCCGTCTGCCGTGTTGGCGGCGTTGGTTTCCTCAGGATTACCGACAGACCGGTTTTTATTCGAAGGGTTTTTGCCACCGAAAAAGGGAAGAAGAAAACGTTTCTCTGATTTGAAAAATGAAACAGCGACCATTATATTTTATGAAAGTCCAAGGCGGTTAAATCGAACATTGAGAGATATTTATGAAGGATTAGGAGACCGTCCGGCTGTGGTGTGTCGGGAGCTAACAAAACTGCACGAAGAAATTATCCGCGGAACTGTTGTCTCACTTATGACGTATTTTATAAAAAAACCGGCGAAAGGCGAATGTGTGATCCTTGTTGGAAAAGATAATCCGCATGTGTATTTTGATTGGAGTGAATCATGAAAATAACAACCGCTAAGTTTATCACATTTGAAGGCATTGACGGGTGTGGGAAGTCCACGCAAGCGAAACTTTTCCGTGAATGGATTATCTCAAAAGGTTCTAAGGCTATTTTAGTCCGAGAACCGGGAGGGACAAAAGTTTCTGAATCCATACGGGATATATTGCTTAATCGGAAAAACCTTGAGTTAGTTGAACGAACGGAGGCGTTGCTCATGACGGCAAGTCGCGCTCAATTAACAAAAGAAGTGATTCTGCCGTCACTTGAACAAGGAAGTTGGGTTATCACCGATCGCTATGCGGATTCGACGCTTGCTTATCAAGGAGGAGGGCGAGGATTGAGCGTTGAGTGGTTAAAACAATTGAATGATTTTGCAACCTATTCACTCAAACCCGATCTTACATTCTTTGTCGATGTCTCCCCTGAAGAGGGACAAAAAAGACGAAGCGGGGTGGATGATCGAATCGAAAGCGCGGGATTGGCACTTCAACAAAAAGTACGAGAGCAGTATTTGATATTGGCAAAAGAAGACCCTAAGCGCATCATTGTTTTGGATGGAACTGCATCGGTGGAAGTAATACAAGCCAAAATTCAAAGAGAAATAGAAATATTTACCGCAAAGTCCGCGGAGTAAATACGCAAAGGACGCAACAAAATTATGACCGAAAATGA
>JACNKV010000065.1:5095-31728 GCA_014381855.1 Fidelibacterota bacterium
TACATGATATTCATCTTGCTCAAACACTAACCTATTTAAAAATCGGTAATTATAAACTTGGATTATTGATTAATTTCAATGTCGTCCTACTAAAATATGGAATAAAGAGAGTAGTAAATGGTTTATAGAAATCTTTGTGAGCTTTGCGTAAGTTTTTGCGTTCTTGGCGGTTGTATAGATACAAATTAACTTAACTCTCAATGATATATCTATCACCCCTATTCTATTTAAAGAAACAAGTAACGAAAGGTTTTTTCAAATGAAACATAAGATTATGAAAAAATATATCGTGATTCCTGCCTCATTACTTTTGGCTGGATTTTTATCTCTGGCATTGACAAAAACGGATGTCTACAAAGAAGTTGCCCAGTCAATAAAATTGCTGAATAATGCATATAAATATATCATCACATATTATGCAGATGAGGTGAATGTTGATGAGTTTACTCGATCTGTGTTGAGAAGTATGTCAAGTGAATTGGACCCGTATACCATATACCTCGAAGCTGAAGAAAGACATGGAATAGACCTACTGAAAACCGGAAAGTATGGCGGTGTCGGTATCCAAATTGGGAAACGTGAAGGGAAACTTACTGTTATTGCGCCCATGGATGACAGTCCTGCAAAACGTGCTGGGATTATGAGTGGTGATGTGATCAGTAAAATTGACAGTACATTTACACAAGATTTGGATATCAATGATGCAGCGAAGATGATTCGGGGTGAGAAAAAAACTCAAGTGATATTGACGATTGACAGAGAAAGTGAGGATTCTGCAATCGAGTTTGCATTAATTCGTGAGGATATCCGTGTGAAAGATGTTGCGTATTCAGGAATGATTGATGGCGGAATCGGCTATATTCGATTGACACGGTTTTCCAAAAATTCATCCGGTGAGTTGCAATACGCCCTTGAAAATTTATTGAGTGAAAATGCGGACGGACTCATTTTAGACTTGCGTGATAATCCAGGTGGATTACTGCAATCTGCCATTGAGATTTTGGATATGTTTATTCCAAAAGGGGACACATTGTTGTCGACACGCGGGAAAGTGCGCGAATCAAATCGAATATATACATCACGACATAAACCCATTGTGCCTGAAGAGGTGAACTTGGCAATCTTAATCAATGGAGGGAGTGCTTCTGCAAGCGAAATTGTTGCGGGAGCGATACAGGATTTAGATCGTGGTATTGTGGTCGGAAAGCGGTCTTTTGGTAAGGGATTGGTGCAATCTGTCTATAGGCTGGGCAAAGATAGATCCTTAAAGATTACTACGGCAAAATATTACATTCCCAGCGGACGATTAATTCAAAAACCGGATTATGTAGATGAAGATCTTATTATTGCTCCCACGGATGAAGATTCTCTTTTTACAACAGTTGGAGGACGGAAAGTGGCTGGTGGCGGGGGAATAACTCCGGATATTGACGTGGACATTAAGCCCTCCGGACCTCTGTTGAGAGAATGTTGGCGTAACGGATGGTTCTTTTCATTTATACAAAGAGAGAAAAATCGTTATTCCACTTTTGAAGACGTGCAAGCCGACGTGGCGTTAATGGAACGGTTCCAAACATTCTTAGACACTATGGATGTTAACGTGCAATTATCCGGTGAACGTTTGTACGATGATGCCAAGGAGAAATTGACAGCCCTCGACTCAACAAATACTAATCTTGAAATTGCTTTTGCACAAATAGACGCCTTCATTTATGATGAGGAATCCTCACTCTTTGAAAGAGAAAAAGAAGACCTTGAACATCGTTTAATGATCGAGTTTGCGGATCACTTTAGTGGAGCTACGGGACGTTTCAATGTAAGTTTAAAAAAGGACGAAGCTGTTTTACGGGCAATAGAATTATTAAAAAATAGTGAAAAATACACCGGAATATTTTCAGGAAAATAGGTGCTTACAGTGTTGTCCAATCCGTTATGGGGAGGTTTCCATTATACTTCTATAAGTAGGATTTTGGAGTACAATAATGAGACGGAGACGAATTATTGTGAACGAAAATGATTCGTACCTCATCGTTTTACTCCAACAAACACCTTATCTTATTTAAAATTGGGCCAATCTACACGCTACAGAATAGTGAAAAATAGGTACTGAAATTTCTTTCACTGTTATTTGTTATATAGTTAAATTTCTAGGTTGTATGGGCGATTAGCTCAGCTGGTTAGAGTGCCTGCGTGACATGCAGGAGGTCACTGGTTCAAATCCTGTATCGCCCACACATATTGCGTACTGAATAAATGAGAATCAAAAAAAATAGTATTACAGACACTTATCCCATCAAAAATGGGAGTGGATTCGTGCATTCTAATTTCTCAAGATTTGCTTTCTAACTTGAATTATACATCGACAATTTTATGAATCAGATCACTCTGACGTTCCCCGATCAATCCACGCACATGTTTCCATCCGGAGTTACACCATTGGAAGTTGCCGAGAGTATTGGCGCACGTTTGGCCCAATCTGCAGTTGCGGCCGTTGTCGATGGTAAATCTGTGGATTTAAACGTCCCGATAAATACAGATGCAGAATTCAGCGTGTTGACAGGAAACTCACCTGAGGGGCACAACGTATTATTGCACAGCACCGCTCACCTGATGGCACAATCGGTCAAAGAATTATTCCCGAATGCAAAAGTCACGATTGGTCCGTCGATAGAAAATCGGTTTTATTATGATTTTGATGTCGAAAATCCTTTTACTGCGGAGGATCTTCTTCGTATTGAAGAAAAAATGAAACATCTTGCGAAAGAAAATTATAGCGTAGAACGGATAACCTTATCAAGGGATGACGCCTTATCTTTTTTCAAAGAAATTGGCGAATCATATAAAGTTGAGATTATAGAAGATATTGATACTAACGAGACACTTTCTCTCTATAAACAAGACAATTTTATTGATTTATGCCGAGGTCCCCATGTCCCGGCGACGGGAAAAATAAAATATTTTAAACTTTTGGATTCTTCCGGAGCCTATTGGCGCGGAGATGAAAAAAATAAGATGCTCCAAAGAATTTACGGAACGGCATTCAGCTCGAAAAAAGAACTGAAACAGTATTTGCATCTACTGGAAGAGGCCAAGAAACGAGATCATCGTAAGCTGGGCAAAGAGTTAGAACTCTTTACGTTTGATGAAGAGGTCGGTCCCGGTTTGCCTTTATGGCTTCCGAATGGAGCGATTATGGTTGAGGAACTTGAAAATTTGGCCAAAGAGACGGAAAGAAAAGCCGGCTACAAGCAGGTTCGCACTCCGCATTTGACCAAAGGACAACTCTATGAGCGTTCCGGGCATTTAAAGCATTATAAAGACAGCATGTATCCCGCGATGGATATTGATGGAATTGACTATTATGTCAAGCCGATGAACTGTCCACATCACCATAAGATTTATGCATCGTCCATGCGCAGTTACAGAGATTTACCACTCCGTCTCTCCGAATATGGAACCTGCTACCGTTATGAAAAATCCGGACAGCTTTTCGGATTAATGCGCGTTCGAAGTATGCAGATGAACGATGCACATATTTATTGTACGGAAGCACAATTCAAAGAAGAATTCCTTGCAGTCTGCAAGATGTATTTAAAATATTTTGAAATTTTCGGTATTGAAAAATATCAGATGCGGTTAAGTCTGCACGATCCAAAAGAGCTTGGCGGAAAATATGTGAATGAGCCGGAATTGTGGCTAAAAACAGAAAAGGCTGTGAGAGAAGCTCTTGAAGAAGGCGAACTGAATTTTACAGAAATTCCGGGGGAAGCTGCGTTTTACGGACCAAAAATTGATGTGCAGGTTTGGAGTGCTATCGGTAAAGAATTTACACTTGCCACCAATCAGGTGGATTTTGCCATCCCTGCACGTTTTGATTTGACCTACACAAATGAAAAGGGAGAATCTGAAACGCCACTTTGTATTCACAGAGCGCCGCTTGGGACGCATGAGCGATTTATCGGATTTTTAATTGAAAATTACGGCGGAGATTTTCCGCTATGGCTGGCACCGGTTCAAGTGATTGTCCTTCCGGTTTCAGATAAAGTTCTTTCCTATGCAAAACAAGTGGAAGAAGAATTATTACAGGCAGATATCCGGGTTAATCTGGATGCCAAACCCGATAAAATCGGTGCAAAAATTCGTCAGGCGGAGTTATCCAAAATCAACGTGATGCTCATCGTCGGAGAAAGAGAAGCAGAGAATCATACCGTATCTGTCCGAAGGCGTTTTGAAGGAAATACAGGGACAATAAAGGTGATGGATGTTATCACATCTCTGCAAGAAGAAATTAACCAAAGGAGGAATGCACATCGCAAAGAAAGCTAAAATACGGGTGAATGAGGACATTCAAGCGAAAGAAGTTCGTTTGATTTCAGGTTCAGGTGAACAACTTGGGATAGTCTCTTTACAGGTCGCGCTAGACCAAGCAGAAGAAGAAGGGCTGGACCTTATAGAAGTCTCACCCAAAGCCAAACCCCCTGTCTGCAAAGTGCTGGATTATGGGAAATTAAAATATGAAGCAAAGAAAAAAGCTCAGCAGAATAAAAAAAAGCAGCACGTTATCAAATTAAAAGAAGTTCGTCTTCGTCCAAGGATTGATGATCATGATCTTGAGACGAAATTAAACATGGGAAGAAAATTTCTGAAAGAAGGAAGTAGGTTAAAAGTAACAATCATGTTCCGTGGGAGAGAAATGTCCAGATTAGACTTAGGAGATTTAATCATGGAACGTGTGAAAGAAATGCTCTCTGACGTTGCCGTAATCGAGAAACACAATCCTCTCGAGGGGCGTCGGATGTCCATTATCTTTAGCGGTAAATAGGAGAATCGAATGCCGAAACAAAAAACGCGACGCGGGGCTGCTAAGCGGTTCAAGCTTACAGGTACCGGGAAGCTCAAACGAAACAAAGCAAACCATAGTCACATGCTGATCAGACGGTCTAACAGTGCTAAACGTAAAATGCGTAAAGCAGGGTTAGTGGATGCTTCCGATGCACGGAAAGTCCGCCGGATGTTAGGCGTGTAAAAGGAGGGAACAATGCCAAGAGCAAATAGTTCTGTTCCGAGACATAGACGACATCGTAAAATAATCAAGCAGGCCAAGGGCTACTATGGTGCCCGGAGCCGCAATTACAAATCTGCCATTGATGCAGTCACGAAAGCAGGGCTATATGCCTATCGTGACCGTCGTCAAAGGAAACGCCAATTCCGGCGTCTCTGGATCGTGCGGATTAATGCTGCGGCTCGACTCCATGGAATGTCTTATTCTGCTTTTATTGCCGGTCTAAAACGTAAAGGGATCGAGCTGGATCGTAAAACACTGGCCTATTTGGCGGTGGAAAATCCGGACACCTTTGCAGAACTGGTGAAACAAGTTAACGCGTAGGATATGTCTTACCAAATGAAGATAGAGGCGGTCCGGAATTCTTTCCGGGCTGCCCTTGATTCTTTGACTGCCGATTCCCAGGCTATTGAGGAGGTTCGCGTTTCATACCTTGGGCGCAAAGGAAAAATTGCTAAACTTTTTGCACTTATCGGCTCAATTGATTCGTCCGAAAGACCTAAGTTTGGGCAACTGATTAATGCACTAAAAAATGACTGCCAATCCTCATTTGATGAAAAAGTGGCGTTGCTTACTGCTGAAACGAAAGATAGCAATGAGGATTCACTGGATTTTACTCTTCCGGGAGCTGTGTATCGCAGAGGATCTTTACATCCTCTACAGCAAACCATGGATGAGATTAAAGATATTTTTACTTCCATCGGGTTTTCCGTGGCTTACGGCAGGGAAATTGACGATGACTATCACAATTTTCAGGCATTAAATATGCCAAAACATCATCCTGCCAGAGATATGCAGGATACTTTTTTTGTTGATGATAACACCGTACTGCGTACGCATACATCCAACGTACAAATTCATCTCATGGAGGAACAAGATCCTCCTTTGAGGTATATTGTTCCGGGGCGTGTGTACCGAAATGAAGCGATAAGTTTTAAAAGTTATTGTCTTTTTCATCAGGTAGAAGGACTTTATATTGATAAACATGTGTCTTTCTCTGAGTTAAAAGGGACATTGGAATATTTTATCAAACGGATGTTTGACGAAAACGTCAAAATTCGTTTTCGCCCGAGTTATTTTCCGTTTACCGAACCCAGTGCAGAAGTGGATATTTGGAACGAAGAACGCAATCAATGGATGGAAATCCTTGGCTGCGGAATGGTCGATCCAGCCGTTTTTGAAAATGTAGGATATGACCCGGAAAAATGGCAAGGATTTGCATTTGGAATGGGTGTGGAACGCATTGCTATGTTGAAATATAAAATCAATGATATCCGGCATTTCTATCAAGGTGATGTCAGATTTTTGGAGCAGTTTTGATGCAAGTATCCATTCAATGGTTAAAAAAGTTTGTTGATATTCGGGAGACGCCGGAAGAGATAGCAGAACTTTTATCGATGCTTGGTTTGGAAGCCGAAGTAGAATTGGATCTTACCGGGATTCAAAACTGTGTAACAGCAACAGTACTTTCCTCTGAAAAGCATCCAAATGCTGATAAATTGAAATTATGTTCTGTTACAGACGGTGATGAGACGTTTAATCTTGTTTGTGGAGCTCCAAATGTCTCAGCGGGGCAAACTGTTGTGCTGGCAAAAATTGGTGCAAAATTACCGGGTGGTTTCAAAATAAAAAAAGCAAAAATTCGAGGGGAAGTTAGCTATGGAATGCTGTGCTCAGAGCGTGAACTTGGCATCTCTGAATCGGCGGATGGAATTATGGTTTTGGATAATGAAACGCCGATTGGTGTTGAAATCAGTGAGATTCTGAACGAATCTTTGTCCTCGTTGGAAATTGATGTTACACCAAACAGACCTGATGCATTAAATCATCTGGGGGTCGCCAGAGAAATTGCCATCAAAACAGGCAGGGAGTTAAGAATCCCTGATGTGAATAAATCGTCTCCAATAAATATTTCTGATTCTGTATCCGTTAAGATTGAAGACCCTGCCGGTTGTCCGCGTTATATGGCAGGTGTGGTGAAAAATGTAACCGTAAAACCATCTCCCAAATGGATGGAAGATGCGCTTACAGCCACAGGAATGCGTCCTATTAATAATTTGGTGGATATATCCAATTATATTTTGTTAGAGATGGGGCATCCGACTCATATTTTTGATTTTGACAAATTCCCGGCAAAAGAAGTCGTTATCCGACGTGCCAACGCGGGTGAAGAATTTGTAACCCTTGATGAAGAAAAACGTAAGCTAAACTCCGAACATCTGTTAATTACGAACGGAGAATCACCCGTTGCGCTTGCCGGTATTATGGGTGGGATGGATTCTGCAGTAGATGACACTACAAAAACTGTTCTGATTGAAAGTGCATATTTTGATCCTATCACCATTCGTAAAGGCTCCAAAGCGCTGGGACTGTTAACGGAATCCTCACGAAGGTTTGAACGGGGTGCGGATCCAAATGGTGCTGAAACAGCTTTTTGGCGAATTGTAGAATTACTTAAAGAATTAGCCGGCGGAGAGTTGTGTTCGGATATTGTGGATGAATATCCCGGAAAAAAAGACCAGCCAGTGATTCGTTTGAGACAATGTAAACTGAACAGCATTGCCGGGTATGAGAACTCTGAAGAATTTATTGAAAAGAATTTGACAGCTCTAAACGTAACAATTCAAAAAGTAGCTGAAGGTGAATGGGATTGCGTACCGCCGTCGTTTCGACCGGACTTGGAAAGAGAAATCGATTTAATTGAAGAATTTATTCGTATTTACGGTTATGATGAGGTTGCTTCCTCAAGACGTTATAATAGTTTATTTAGTTTAGAAATTCCTGATCCGCAGTCGAAATTGCTCAATATTTACAATACGTTGGTTGGGTTGGGTTTTCGACAATGCTACAATAATTCGTTGCAACCAAAAAAGGTTGCCGAGTCTATGGATATTTCTGCAGTCGCTGTCGTGAACCCGCTCAATGAGCAGATGTCCGTTTTAAGAACATCGCTCATCCCCGGGTTGCTTCATACCATTGATTTTAATATCAAAAACGGGACAAAAGATTTGCGGTTATTTGAGACCGGACAAGTGCATCATCGTGAGACAGTCGGGTTCGACGGTTTGAAAGAAACGCAACTATTATCCGGAGTTTTACATGGATTGGCATCAGCTGCTTCTGTCCATGGAGATAAAGACTGCCACGAGTCTGTATATACGCTGAAAGGAATATTATCCGCCCTGTTTACGACAAGGTTTAAACTAACAAAAAAAGAAGTGAGTGGATATTCTAATGGCTTCGCTGTTGAATTAAATGGGAAGCCTGTTGGTGTTGCTGGTCAGATATCTGCTTCGTATATTGAAAAATTGAATTTGGATATGAAAGAAGTTTTTGCATTTGAAGTGGATTTGAATCAGCTTAAGCATAATGGTGTTGTGTTTACCCCGCTCTCGATTTATCCAGTGATAGGCAGAGATTTAAATTTTGTTTTGGATGATTCATTAAACTCAGGTGATATTGAATCTGTTATCTTATCGTGCGGAAAGGGGTTGATAAAAAACATTGTTCCCACCAATATATTTCGTCATGAATCTATTGGAGATGGAAAGAAAAGTGTTGTTTATCATCTCACCTTCCAGAGTGATAATCGCACACTTGAGGATAAGGAAATAACTCCAATTATTGAAGAAATTATCAGTGTTGCATCATCTCAATTTGGTGCTAAATTACGGTCATGAATGAATCATTATCACCTTTAGCAGAACTGGAAAACAAGATCAAAATACTGGTTGAGGAATTTCAGCATTTAAAAGAGAAAACGTCCGTAGAAGCGCCATCCATCACTACGTCAAACAAACTTGCACGTATAGAGGAAAGAGTAAACAAGATTATTCAATATCTGGACGAGATGTAAGGAGAGTAAAATGGATGATCAAAGTAGTTTAGTACGGGTGAGTATTTTTGGGCAGGAATATACTGTCAAGGCACCTGCGGATGCATCTTATATTAAAAATATCGCTGAATATGTAGATAAAAAAATGCGCGAGGTTCAGGATGGACTTTCCTCCGATCAATCCTCTACTCGGATTGCAATTTTGGCTGCAATGAATGTCGCTGATGAGTTATTTATGAGTCGCAAAGATAAAGATGTTTCATCCGGGGATATCGACAGTCGAATAACTTCTCTAATCGAAATGATTGATGAATCATTAATTGGTTGAGTTGTCTACTGCGTGGAAAATATCAGTCCCAACATCTTATTTCTTATGATTCGATAACCGTTTAATTCCGGTATTAAGATGACATTAACAAAGATTTTATCCGGGAAGGATGTCTGTAAATCTGTTTATACTTCTTTAGAAGAAAGAATAAAACGGTTAAAAGCAAAAAGAATTGTTCCCGGTTTAGCAGTAATCTTGGTTGGAGAAGACCCTGCATCTCAGGTCTATGTCCGTAGTAAATCCCGCCGTTTTGAACGCTTAAGTCTGTATTCAGAAACGTTTGCAATGCCGGGTACGACGTCGGAAAAAGAAATCCTAAGAAAGATAAGAAAACTCAACATGGATGATCGATTCCACGGGATTCTCGTTCAATTGCCTTTGCCAAAACATATTAATGAAGATGCGGTCTTGCGTGAGGTTTCTCCTTTGAAAGACGTGGATGGCTTTCATCCTGAAAATATTGGTAGACTTGCTGTAGGGAACCCCCGTTTCATTCCGTGCACTCCCAAAGGAATTATGCGGATATTGGAATTTTACGATATTGATTTATCCGGGAAACATGTGGTGATTATCGGAAGAAGCAATATTGTCGGGAGACCGTTATCGCTTTTGACTAGTCAGAAGAAACCCCTTAGCAATGCAACGACGACAATATGTCATTCCAAAACACCGGATATTCGGTATTTTACGAAACAGGCAGATGTGGTGATTGCTGCAATCGGGGTTACGCAATTTGTGGATGAAACCTACATCAAACCGGGAGCGATTCTTATTGATGTGGGCATTAATCAGATTCCCGATGATTCTGAAAAAAAATATCGTCTGGTCGGAGATGTGCATTATGATCGCATCAATGGGATTGCAAGTGCGGTTACTCCTGTGCCGGGTGGTGTGGGGCCGATGACTATTGCGATGCTTGTAGAGAACACGGTTGAATCCGCTGAAGCACGCTTGTGAAAATAAAACCATATTTGTCCGATAGAAATAATCTACATAATTTTCACTATCACATTAGTAAAGAAAATGCCCTTGTAGTTCAACGGATAGAATAGGTCCCTCCTAAGGATTAGATACAGGTTCGATTCCTGTCAAGGGTACTGGGTAAGTGTAAAAAGTTGATCGAAGGTCGTGAGTCGACGGATCGTAGATTTGAAAACGAGATTAAATAGAGAAGAAAGAAAAAGAATGTTAAAACCAAAACGAAAAATCACAAAAAAAGAGATCAAACAAGATCCTCTGTTAGAGACAATTAATGAACTTCAGCATAAGTATGTGGAGTATAAACCATGGATTATCCGTATTGGCGCTGCCGTGTTAGTGTTGATAGTAGTCATTATTTTTATGCAAAATTTATCTTCCGCTAAACATCTGGAGTCAGAATCCGCGTTTGGACGGGCTCTGGTAGCTTATGAAATCGGAGATGAAGAGAATGCAAAATTCCAATTTGAAGTCCTTGCAGAGGAATATAATAGTTTAGACAACGGAAAAATAAGTCACTATTATTTGGGTAAAATTGGTTTTGACAATCATGATTACGAAATAGCTGAACAGGAGTTAAACACCTTCGTCAATAGCAATAAAGGTAAATTACTTCAGAAGAACGCACATATGATGCTGTCTGAAATCTATGGCGAAAAAGGTGAGACTAAGAAGACAGAAGGACATTTGAAAAAAGCGGTAAAACAATCAAGTAATAAGACAGATAAATTTTCTGCAGAATTATCTTTGGCAGGGTTTTATCTGAAGAATGAACAAACCGGACAAGCTATTTCTTTGATTCATGCAATTTTAGCATCAAAAGATTTGCCTTATAACATCAAAAAGCAAGCGGAGGAACTTTCAGGGAAAATTGATTAGCTGATTTTCCGCTGGATTCGTCGGTAAAATATCTTGTAACGGTCGTAAGAAATCCATAAATTTGTCGATGAAAAGTGGGATAAATGCCCACTTTTCGTTTGTCTGAATATGGATAAGATTAAACATACAATCGAAAAACTTCTCGATAATGAGATTATTTTGGTCGCTTTAACAGAGGACAGCAACAGAGAATTAGTCAAAGTTGTTGTTGATTCAGAACATCCGATTTCTCTCAACGTGACGTCATCTATTGCGAGAGCAATCAAAGATTTGGAATTGTTGGATGCGAGATATCCTGATGGGTATAAATTGGAAGTAACCTCACCGGGAATTAATGCTCCTTTGACACATCCGTTTCAGTTCAGAAAAAATATTGGACGGACATTGGCAATTTCCTTAGTTGGCGATTCTGACGTGAAACGATTGAAGGGAACGTTGCTCCGTGTTGAGGGCGATGGAATCATTCTATCAGGCAAACAAAATAATACGCATTCTATACGGTTTGAAGATATTCAAAAAGCCGTTGTAAAAATAACATTCAAATAAACAGATGGAGGGACATTGATTAACCGACAATTGATCGAAGTATTTTCCGAGATTGCACGTGAAAAAAATATTGAGCGTTCCGAACTTGGATCGATTATTGAACAACTGTTTTTATATATCATCGAAAAACAATATGGTGATGCATCTAATTGTGATGTCATTGTTAATCTTGATAAAGGTGAAATTGAAATATATATTGAAAAAATAATTGTTGAAGAAATTGATGATCAAAAATGTGAGATCACGTTAGAAGAAGTTCTTAAAAAAGAACCCGAATTAAGTGATTTGACAATTGGCGATCCCTATGTTGAAGTGGTTGACCCGGCTATTTTTGGTCGCAGAATCGTAGCACACGCGAAAAATTTCTTTGCACAGAAAATTCGAGACGTTGAACGTCAGTATATTTACGAAGATTATGCACAGCGTGTTGGTGAAATAATCATCGGAGTTGTTCATCAGGTCCAGAAAGAAAATGTTTTTGTCAATATTGAGCATGCCGAACTACGTTTACCGAAAGATGAACAGATTTCGACGGAGAAATATCGACGAGGCGATACCATCCGTGCGGTAATCAAATCTGTGGAAGTGACCTCAAAAGGTCCGGATATTGTGATTTCACGAAGTGATAACCACTTTTTATTCAAACTTTTTGAAATGGAAGTTCCTGAGATTGAAGACGGAATTATTGAAATTACGTCCATCGTACGGGTTCCCGGCGAACGAGCAAAAATTATTGTTCATTCCCATGATCGTCGTGTGGATGCTTCCGGTGCGTGCATCGGAATGCGGGGTAGTCGAATTCAGGCGATTGTCAGGGAACTGAATAATGAAAAAATTGACATTGTTAATTTCAGCGAAAAACCTGAAGTGCTTATTCAGCGTGCGTTGTCTCCCGGAAAGCCGATAAATCTTTACATTGATGATGAAAGAAAATACTGTGTAGCAATTTTCAAAGATGACGAACTCGATGCTGCGATTGGGAAAGGTGGCGTAAATATCAATTTAGCCTCCCGGCTCACCGAATATAAAATTGATGCTTATGGTGAAAAAGAATACGAAAAACGTCAACTAGAAGAAAATACTGCTTTTGAAGATATCCCCGGATTTCCGAAAGAAACGATTAAAGGTTTAATTGATCAGGGGATTGCGAATATCCCAAAACTGCTGATTGTTTCTGAAGATACCCTCCTTCAATCCGATGGAGTGACTGAAGAAAATTTAGAACTCATTTATGAATCAGTTCAAACCTTTGTTGAATCTAATGAAGAAGAACCGGAAGAAGATTTTGCATCAGAAGCAGACACAGAGGATGAATCTGAGGATGAAACAAATGAGACGAAAGAATAATTAGCCGGGAATTCCAAATGGCAAAAAGACCTGTCAGAATATTTCAAATTGCGAAAGATTTAAATATATCTCATACTGAGATTGTTGCTTTTCTCAAAAATCACGGGATTCGTGTAGCCAGCCACATGTCTCCGGTTGATGAAGCTGTTTATCAGAAAATCCTGACAGAATTTTCAAAGGAAAAAGCTGTTGTTGACCGGCTCAGAAAAGAGCAAGTACGTCGCGAAATTCATGATACCAGAGTACGTGAAGCTCAGCAGACGACAAAAAAGTTAAAACTATTGTCTCTGAATGAACAACGTAAATTGGAAGCAGCAGAGAAAGAAAAAGCAGCAGAGAAAGAAAAAGAAGAATTAATAAAAAGGTCTATAGAAGCGGAGAAGAAACTCGCAGAAGAAAAGAAAAATAAAGCAGAAAAAGAAAGAAAAGAACTAGAACGGAAAAAGAAAGAAGAGATACAGAAGAAGACTGAAGCTAAATCTAAAACAACAGAAAAGATAAAATCTAAGAAGAAGAAACTGCGAAAAATTGATTTGAGTCAACTAGAAACCAAATCAAAGAAAAAACGTGGGAAACAAGTTTCCTCAAAAGAAGCTGAAAAAGCTCAAGAGACCGCAAAATCTCGTGTCCGCCAAACGATGGCGGGTATGGACAGAAAAACGAAAAAGAAGGTTTATAAAAAAGATAAGCTGGATTCAACTGAGATTGGCGCTGTCGATACAATAAAGAATTTGCAGATTCCCGAATATTCCAATGCGGACGAATTATCAAAATTAGTAAATACAACTCCAAGCAATATTATTCAGAAATGTTTTGGACTGGGGATTTTAGCATCTATCAATCAGCGACTTGAGTGGGATGTGATTGAACTCATTGTCGAAGAATTTGGATATAATGCCATTAAGATGACAGATATTGGTGATGAATTGTTTACGATGGAAGAGTCCGAAGAAGATAAAGAAAAAGCAGTTTCCCGGGCTCCGGTCATTACCGTTATGGGACACGTAGATCATGGAAAAACTTCGATATTGGATTTCGTACGAAATGAAAATGTTGTTGCGGGTGAATCCGGTGGAATTACTCAACATGTTGGGGCTTACAAAGTTGAGTTATCTAACGGGAAAATGGTAACGTTTCTTGATACTCCCGGTCACGAAGCCTTTACAGCAATGCGTGCCCGTGGTGCGCAAGTGACGGATGTGGTTATTCTTGTTGTTGCCGCGGATGATGCCGTCATGCCGCAAACAATCGAAGCCATAAATCATGCCAAAGCCGCCAAAGTTCCTATGGTCATAGCAATTAACAAAATTGATAAGCCCGGCATAGATATTGAAAAAGTAAAGCGGGAACTGTCTGAGCATAATGTTCTCGTCGAAGATTGGGGCGGAAAAGTTCAATCGATACCGGTATCTGCAAAAACGGGTGTAGGCATTGATGATTTGATGGATGCAGTGATACTAGAAGCTGAAATCCTGGAATTACAATCAAATGCTGATACCTTAGGACGAGGTACAGTTGTTGATTCAAAATTGGATAAAGGACTCGGTCCAATGGCGACTGTTCTGATTCAAAAAGGTACAATCCATATTGGAGACCCATTTATATGTAATGATATTCCCGGTAAAATACGTGCAATTATGGATGAACGTGGCCATCGTATAAAAAAAGCCGGGCCATCAGATGCTGTTCAAATACTCGGGTTTGATCAAGTTCCGCAGGCTGCCGACATCTTAGCGGTTATGGAAAATGAAAAGGATTTAAAACGGATTGCCGCTGACCGCCAGAGGATCCACAGAGAAATAGCACAAAAGAAAATTGCCGCACATTCTCTGGATATGATGTCTGCCATGATAAAAGATGGTGAAATCCAATCGTTGCCGATTATTGTCAAAGGAGATGTGGATGGGTCAATAGAGGCATTAACCGAAACGCTCGAAAAATTGAATACCAAAGAAGTTGGCGTAAATGTGATTCATAAATCAGTAGGTATGGTCACAGAGTCGGACGTGTTATTGGCGGAAGCTTCCAAAGCAGTTGTCGTTGGGTTTCACGTGCAAGTAGATTCGAATGCCAGACTTCAGGCAAAACGAACTGGGGTTGAAATTCGGACATATAATGTCATTTACCAAGTCGTGGAAGATGTGACACTAGCGTTAGAGGGATTATTAGAACCTGAAAAAGTTGAAGAAATAACCGGAAGAGCGGTTGTTCTGCAGTCCTTTAAGATTCCGAAAATCGGTTTTATTGCAGGCTCAAAGGTGACCACCGGACATATAACACGAAATCATGTTGCAAGATTATTGCGCGATGAAGAAATTATCACGGATCGCTGCAAAATTTCTTCGCTTAAACGTCATAAAGATGATGTCAAAGAAGTGAAAGAAGGGATGGAATGCGGTATCGGGTTGGTAGGTGTTAGCAAGTTCGTCGAGGGGGATATTATAGAAACATACAAAATTACCGAAATTAAAAGGACCCTTGAAAGCAGTTGAAACAAGAACGACCGTACAAACGCACAGATCGAGTCGGAAATCAGATTTGTGAAATCCTTGGAGAAATTGCATCCCGACACATTCGGTTATCTCATTTAGGATTCGTTACATTTACAAAAACCATTATTTCTCCGGATCTTCGCAATGCAAAAGTGTTTTTCAGCGTGATTAATCCAAAAAAAGATATGAATCAAATTATCATTGAGATGAATAAACTGCGCAAAGCATTTAAGAAATATTTGGCACCGGAACTCCATCTGAAAAACATTCCTGATCTCCATTTTTATTTTGATGAATCTATTGTCTACGCGAACAAATTAGACTCAATATTCCATACGATCTTATGTGAATCTGAGGATGATCTTTAATTTGTACAAACCGGTGAGATGGACATCGTTTGATGTTGTTAAAAAAATACGCGGTATTACTCACGAAAAAAAAGTAGGACATGGTGGAACCTTAGATCCGTTTGCAGAAGGAGTTTTAATTATTGGAACAGGAAAAGATACAAAAGTGCTGTCTGACATTACTGATAAAAGAAAATCATATTTAGCTACTCTTACTTTAGGAAAAACGACAAATACACTTGACGTAGAAGGAAAAGTAACGGAACAGGTACCAATCACGAATCTGACTTCCGATACTGTAAGAATAATATTGTCCGGTTTTAAAGGAAAACAAAAACAAATTCCGCCAATGTTTTCAGCAAAAAAAGTTAAAGGGGTTCGTCTATATAAACTTGCACGAAAAAATCAAACAATCGAGCGTGAGCCAAGACAGATAAATATTTACAACATTGATTTTGTCTCGCTGGATAACGATACATTGACCTTTTCTGTTACATGCTCGAAAGGCACGTATGTACGTGTTTTGGGTAAAGATATAGCTGAAGCATTAGGTACAGTTGGGTACTTGACTAAATTAGTGCGTACAAATGTCGGAGAGTATACTGTGTCAGATTCTGTAACGATAGAACAATTTGAGAAACGATGGATACCTACAGAAGTCTAACGGAAATAATCCCATTGTCTGATAGTGTTGTGACGATTGGCACCTACGATGGATTGCATCGCGGACATCAGGAAATTGTTAAACGGGTTGTAACATATGCAAATGCAACTCACATTTCCTCGGTGGCAATAACCTTCGATCCTCATCCTCGGAATGTTCTTAATCCTGAAAGCGAATTGGTTTCACTCATCATGAATTTAAAGGATAAACTTGCTTTATTCAGTGAATTGGGAGTGGATTACGCACTTGTAATTCCTTTTACAGATGCAATTAGAAAAATGACAGCAAATAAGTTTCTGAATGACATCGTAGTGAAATATTTTTCACCATCGCAGATTATTATTGGGTACGATCATCATTTTGGATTCCATCGAGAAGGAAGTCCGGAGTTTTTATCGAAATATGCAAAGCAGCATTGCTTTGGCATCGACGTAGTAGATGCCGTATCTGATGAAGGAGCGTTAATCTCCAGCACACATATTCGCGGTTTGATTACAGATGGATATGTACGGCGCGCATCATTTGAACTCGGTTGGGTTTATGGATTCCAGGCTACAGTTGTTCATGGAGTGGGAAGAGGGGAAAAAATGACGTTTCCTACTGCAAACTTCATTCCGGTTGAAAAATCGCAATTATTGCCAAAGCCCGGAGTGTATTTAACGCGCGGAATAGTAGATGGACACACATTACATGGAATGTGTAACTTAGGTGTTCGTCCGACCTTCGATGAGGGTGAATTTGTAATGGAAGTTCACTTTTTTGAAAAGAAGGTAAAAAATTTATATGGTAGAAATATTCGTATCGAATTTTTAGAGAGAATAAGAGATGAAAAAAAGTTTTCATCAGAACAAACATTAATTGAACAATTAAAACAAGATAAGAAACACTGTATTGCCTTGTTGGCAAAATATGTATAGGAGGAAAAACATGCCTTTGAGCACAGAAAAAGTACAAGAAATAGTAAAAATATTTGGAAAAACACCGGAGGACACAGGAGCCCCGGAAGTTCAAATTGCTTTACTGACCCAGAGAATAAGAGATTTGACGGAACACGTCAAAATTCATAAGAAAGATAATCATTCCCGTCATGGGTTAGTCAAACTGGTTTCCCAGCGGAAACGGTTATTAAAGTACATCATGAAGACAAATCCGTCATCATTTGTACAATTGAAGAAAGAACTAAGAATAAGAGGATAAAAACAATAATATGATAAAATTTAATACAGAAATTGGTGGAAGAACGCTATCAATCCGCACAGGAAAGGTAGCACGTCAGTCTGCCGGTTCTGTTATCGTGCAGTATGGTGATACAATGATTATCACAGCTGTCAACGCTGCAAAAGACATCAGGGAAGGTCTTGATTTCTTTCCATTGCAGGTAGAATATAGGGAACGGCATTATGCAGGTGGAAAAATTCCGGGCGGATTTTTCAAACGGGAAGCTCGTCCTTCAGAAAAAGAAGTGCTGACCAGTCGATTAACCGACCGTCCTATTAGACCATTGTTCCCAAAAACATTTAAATATGAAACACAAGTTATTATTACTGCATTGTCCAGCGATGGAGAAAACCCTCCGGATATTTTAGCAGGAATCGGAGCATCCGCTGCGCTTTCTATATCAAACATCCCATGGAATGGCCCCATTGCCACAGTTAGAGTCGGAATGCTGAATGATGAATTTGTTATTAATCCGACACGGGAACAAATGGAAACCTCTACACTGGAACTTATCGTTTCCGGTAATGAGAATACGATTGTCATGGTAGAGGGTGAAGCCGAAATAATTTCTGAAGATGCTTTAGTGGATGCGTTGAAATTTGCGCATGTTTCTATTAAAGATATTATAGATCTTCAAAAGAAGCTTATTGAAGCTGTTGACGTTGCTAAAAGAGAGATTCCGGCTGAAGAAAAAAACGATGCATTGGAAGAAGTAGTATCGACCATAGTTGGACCAAAAATTGATACTATTATTCAAATTAAGGATAAACAAGAACGGTCAGATGCTGAATCTGAACTCATCGATGCGACTATCGCCGAATTCGCAGAACAATTCCCGGAATCTGAAAAAGAGATCAAAGGTGTAATAAATGATCAATTTAAACAGGCCTTTCGTGAGCAAATTCTAGCGAAAAAAGTTCGGAGTGATGGACGAAAGCTTAGCGAAATAAGACCGATTACCATTGATCCGAGTTTTCTTCCGCGTACCCATGGCTCAGCGCTATTTACCCGCGGAGAGACACAGGCATTAGTTGTGTTGACTCTTGGGACAAAAAGAGATGAACAGATTATAGACAGCATGGATGATGATTATAAGAAGAACTATATGCTTCATTATAATTTTCCTCCTTATTGCGTTGGTGAGGTTGGTAGAATCGGATTCACTAGCAGACGTGAAATTGGTCATGGTAACTTGGCTGAACGTTCGTTGAAACCCGTGATGCCGGAGTATGAGGACTTTCCTTACACCGTCAGACTAGTCTCTGAAATTATGGAATCCAATGGTTCCTCTTCAATGGCATCTATCTGCGGTGGCTCACTTGCTCTTATGAGTGGTGGAGCTCCGATTAAATCTCATGTCGCCGGTATTGCCATGGGATTGGTAATGGACGGAGATCGTTATGCGGTGCTTAGTGATATCCTTGGAGCGGAAGATCATCTGGGAGATATGGATTTTAAAGTCGCAGGGACACGTGAAGGAATCACTGCCATTCAGCTTGATTTGAAAATCGAAGGAATTTCTTTTGATCTCATTACCGAGGCGCTGGCACAGGCGAACAAAGGCCGAATGCACATTTTGGATCTCATGTATGATGCCGTAGAGCAACCGGAAGAAATGTCTAAGTATGCACCGCGAATCATGTCGTTGCAAATTAATCCTGAAAAAATAGGCGGATTGATTGGTCCTGGTGGAAAAAACATCAAAAAGATTATTGCCGATACTGAATGTGAAATCAACGTGGATGACGACGGAATTGTCACCGTTGCAAGCCCGGATGTAGATAAATGTCGTGATGCAATTGAATTGGTTAAATCAATTACCATGGAACCGGAAGTCGGTATGGAATTTGACGGCGTAGTGACGAGGCTGATGACATTCGGAGCTTTTGTAGAATTCGCTCCGGGACGAGAAGGACTTGTGCACATTTCAGAGATGAACTGGGAAAGAACTAATAAAGTAGAAGATGTGTGTAAACCAGGTGATCCAATGAAGATTAAGTTAATCAAAGTGGATGATCAGGGACGCCTGGACTTTAGTCGTAAAGCGTTGCTTGAAAAGCCCGAGGGATATGTTCCTCCAAGCCGTAACTTTGATCGTGGTGATCGAGGCGGTGGCAATAGAGGGAAACGCCCTTTCAAGAAAAAGAGATTCTAACTTAACGATTGAGTCTCAGGGTGGCTAAATACCGCTCCCATAAACTGATGCCGTCGGATCGAATAGACCCGACGGCATTTTTATAACTGTAAGAGAGTATTTTTATGAAACTGAATCAAAATATTATTGACATGGAATATGCTGTCAGAGGAAGAATTCCTATTCGAGCAGCAGAACTGAGGCGGCAGGGACGAAAAACCATTCCATGTAATATTGGCAATCCGCAGGCGTTAGGACAAAAACCAATTACGTTTTATCGTCAAGTTCTCAGCCTCCTTGAGGAGCCAAATCGTATTAAAATCGAACGAAATAATCAGGACAGTCATCTATCGGATTATGTTCTTGATTATGCAGAGAATTTCTTAGAAAAAATGGAAACGGGAATGGGAGCTTATACTGACAGTAAAGGACCGCTATTTATTCGTGAAGCTGTTGCAAAATATATTGATGCCAGAGATGCTAAATCACCGGAAGGTATTTTACACGCAAATCCTGAACACATCTTTTTAACAGATGGTGCAAGTGAAGGAGCAAAAAATGTACTTGAGTTGTTAATCACTGCTACGGAAGACGGTATTATGATTCCAATTCCTCAATATCCGCTTTATTCTGCTACCATTCAACGATGTGGTGGAACCCAAGTAAATTACTATCCGGACGAAGAAAATGGTTGGACTTTAGATCGTGAGGAATTGCAAAGGTCATGTGACGAAGCCACCGCAAATGGGGTTAATATTAAAGCAGTTGTCGTCATTAACCCGGCAAATCCTACCGGAGCTATTTTAGATAGAGACAGTATTAAGCAAGTGGTAGAGTTTTCCCTGGAAAATAGATTGGCAATAATCGCGGATGAAGTCTATCAGGAAAATTTATATGGCGGAGAATTCATTTCATTTGCATCAGCTGTAAAAGGAACGGACGTTCCATTGTTTAGTCTTCATAGTGCGTCCAAAGGATTTTATGGCGAATGCGGTCACAGAGGCGGATATCTTGAAGTAAGAAATTTACCTCAAGTGGATGACAATAATATTCCGTTCATTGATGTTTTGTTTAAGCAGGCATCCGTAAATCTATGCTCAAACACAGTTGGGCAGGCGTTGATGTACTTGATTGCCAATCCGCCTGAAATTGAAAGTGAACAGTATCAACAGTTTATTCACGAACGACAATCTATACTAGATGACTTATTTGATAAAGCGACGATGGTTCGATCTGCCTTTGATGAAATGGAAGGCGTTGAGTGTTTCGGGAAAACCGGAGCGATGTATTTGTTTCCAAGACTTAACATACTTCCAAAAGACACCGGTGACTTTGAGTATTGTATGACTCTATTGGAAAAAACCGGATTAACGACCGTCAATGGATCGGGATTTGGTCAGAAAAAAGGAACACACCATTTACGGTTTGCATTCCTTCCACCTAAAGAAATGCTTGAGAGGGTTCTGCCGGAGTGGATTGCGTTTCATAAAAATTATATTCGGTAGTAATAAATAAGAAACCACTTGTATTCATTATGGTTGTATCGGTAATATAAAGTGTTAGTTTAAGTGACAAATTTATGACAAACACTGTGCATCCGGAAATCAAAAAACTTTATTACTCGATTAGTGAAGTCAGTAAGTTGACCGATCTAAAGCAATATGTGCTACGATATTGGGAGACAGAGTTTAAGCAATTAAACCCGCCAAAAAATCGTGCCGGAAACCGCACATACAGACAAAAAGATATCGATTTGATCTTGGAGATTAAGGATCTTCTCTATAAACGGAAGTTCACAATTGATGGTGCAAGAAATGAATTATCAAAAGAAAGATCCGCCAAGAAAATACTTGTAGAAGAACCTAAAGTTATCTCTGAGAAGTATGAAGAAACGATAAAAAACATCAAAGAGGAATTACGGTCGATTCTTACCATCATTGCTGAGTAAATTTCAGGCAGAAATTTCCATACAATAATTCGTTTACCTGCATCAAGTACAATTGGAATATGGTATCCAGGTTTATCAGAAGTAGCTTACAGAAGGATTCGGAGCGTGGCGCAGACCGGTAGCGCACTGCAATGGGGTTGCAGGGGTCGCAGGTTCAAATCCTGTCGCTCCGACATCGACGACGGGAGGAAATATCCTCCCGTTTCTCGTCGGGGAATCAACAACAGAATATCATGATGCACGATCCTACAATACTTCCAATCACGTTAATGCTGTTAATCCTAATGGGGATTGCAATCGTGATTAACTTGTACAAACATATCCCTGCAATGATAGTTATTTACGTAGTTTATATACTGTTTATTATTTTTTCTGCTCCTGATACTATTCAAACTATTGCAATAGAAGAAGAGGTAAAATCCGGTGATGAAGTCGGAGACAAAATAAGAGATACATCCTCCGCTGTCAGCATGGGTCATTCAACTGTTGAAATGGAGAAAGTACCCGAAGAAATTGATTCTCCGAAAAACCAGTTGCGTGTAAATACTATAATGATTTCCGATGAAATCGATGCAGCCAATCGCAAAGTTCTTCATCCCGCATCTGTGTTCGCGGATACTATAAGTCAATTATATTGTTTTACCGGTGTTGACAATCGGAACGGTAAAAAACACACTATCCGTCATATTTGGACTTACAACGAAGTACAGCGTGCGGCAATTCCTATGGAGATCGATCGTTCTGTCCATTGGAGATGCTGGAGCCAAACGAAGATATCTTCTAAGTGGAAAGGTAAGTGGAATGTATCTATCCGAGATTCCAATGATGTAGAATTTGGAACAATTGATTTTACCATTGTACCATCTGACTCGCTGTAATTAGTGAAAAAATATATCATAATTCTTTTTATCATCCTTGGATGGACGATGAACATCCACTGCCAAAATGATCGACGATATAATGAAATTCCAATCGAATGGACAGAGCTGGATATATTTTCTCCTCCAATCTCCTCTTCTATAAAAATCTACCATGGTGTGAATGAAACATTGCCGTTACACGTTTGGGTTGCATCGGTAAACACTACTGATTCTTCTTTATCCGTAAATATTGTCGCTGCGGACGATGAAGATAAACGGGAAACCCTCTCTCAAATTAGTCAGCAATATGGAGCATTGATTGCAATAAACGGCGGATATTTTAGAGTGAAGCAAGATCCGACCAGTCATGTGGGGTTGCTTATGGAAGACCACAAGATTATCAGCTCTCCGATTCGCTCTTTGATTTATAATGATAAAAGATATTTTACAGCACGGGGTGCATTGGGCGTTTCTACGAAAGGAACGGTTGATGTTGCCTGGGTAACAGAAAATAATGACTCATTATTTGAATGGGAGGAACCTGTAACAAATTTAAAAGGCAAACCTCATAAGCCATTAAATATTTCAGAAGCAATTCCATGGGTGATGGAGGATGCGCTTCAGGCGGGACCCGTACTGATTGCTGGAGGAAAAATTCATGTCACTGTAAATGAAGAAGTATTCTTTCACTCGACGATACCAAATATTCACCCGAGAACTGCAGCCGGAATCACGGAAGATGGGCGTCTGATTCTTATGGTCGTTGACGGAAGACAAATGAGGAGTCGGGGCGTTTACTTGGATGAACTTGCATTGATGATGCACGGTTTAGGTTGTATAGAAGCGATTAACTTGGATGGTGGTGGTTCCAGTGCTATGGTTGTCGATGGTGTTCTGTTGAATCGACCATCCGGTGGAACGACACAGCGTGAAGTTATGTCCGCCATTACTGTCTCACGACGAGAATAATGAAGAGGAAAAAAACTTTTTAGATTGAGAAATTAAGTTATATGTAATCTGAAAAAGTTTCTAATTTCGCACCTGATTTTCATGGAAATATTGCATGAATATGATAACCTTAATTCTTAAGAAATTGGAAATACAAACGTGATAGAACAACTGTTAATCTTTTTTTCAGATTTGGTACAGAATCCACAATTAGCCACGTTTTTATTAGCGATGCTTCCGATAACGGAATTGAGAATCGCATTGCCATGGGGGATTACGATTGGCGGACTTGAATGGCAGTCTGCATATTTTTTGGCAATTGCGGGGAATTATGTTATAGCATTGTTAATTCTTTGGTTTTTAGAACCCGGATCTCGTTGGCTGAGACGGTGGCGTATATGGGATCGTTTTTTTCTATGGCTGTTTGCCCGTACACGTCGAAAAGGAAAACTCATCGAACGGTTTGAATTTTGGGGATTGGTCTTATTTGTCGGAATTCCTTTGCCGATAACCGGAGCATGGACAGGATGTGCGGCGGCGTTTGTTTTTGGTCTGTCAAATCGTAAATCTATGCTAGCCATTTTATTGGGATTATTTATGAGTGCCACCATTGTATTAACATTAACTGCTACAGGATTGTTTCTCTTTCTGTAGTTTGTCATCAAATAATAAGGAGTATACGCATGTCTGTTATTATCACAGGGAAATCTCTTACCATCGAAGATGTTTATAGAGTAGCTTACGCGTTAGAAACCGTTGAACTTCATTCGAAGGCCGTCCAACGAATTAAAACATGCCGGGCGTTTTTACAGGAAAAAATTGACGAACGTGAGATTATGTACGGCGTCAATACCGGAATCGGGGAATTTTCTGAAACGGTACTCACCGATGAACAAGTGAAAGATTTTCAAAAGTACTTAATTTATAACCATTCCGCCGGATTGGGAGAACCCGCCCCAATCGAGCATATCAGAGCCGCGATGCTCACAAGAATCAACGTCCATGCAAACGGAAATTCCGGTTGTCGTCCGGAAATTACTCAGACCCTTGTGGATATGTTAAACAAAGGTGTCACGCCGGTTGTTTGTGAAAAGGGTAGCGTTGGTGCCTGCGGAGATTTATCGCCGATGAGCCAAATAGCTTTATTAATGATGGGGGAAGGAGAGGCGTTTTATCAAGGAAAACGATATCCCGGAGAAAAGGCATTAGAACTTGCAGGAATTCCCGTACCCGGTTTAAAAGCGCGTGACGGATTAGCTGTCATCAACGGAAGCAATCTAACAGCGGGAATGGCATGTATTCAAATATATGAAGCAGAAAGGCTTCTCAAACAATTTGAGATTGCCGCGGCAATGACGTTGGAAGCATTGATGGCAAATTTGAAACCTTATGATACTCGTTTGCATGCATTACGCGGATTCAAAGGAGCCGTTACGTCGTCGAAAAATATTCGTAAAATGATTGAAGGTTCTGATTTATTAAGTGGAATTAAAGTCAAGGTTCAGGATGCATACAGTATGCGTTCAACTCCGCAGGTAATTGGGGCTGCCAGAGATCAACTCCGCTGGACGCGCAGTCAATTGGAGATCGAAATTAACGGCGTTGGAGATAACCCTATTTTCCTCCCGGAGGATAAAACTGTCCTGACCGGCGCTAATTTTCAAGGGTCTCCTATTAGCGTCCCGCTTGATATGCTTGGCGCGGTAATTACGATGGTTTCTGTATTATCAGAACGTCGGCTTAATCGATTGCTGAATCCTGCACTAAGCGTGGGATTACCAGCGTTTTTGACAAAAGGTGCCGGAATGTTCTCGGGGCACATGCTTAGCCAATACACAGCGGATATGATGATTGTGGAACAGCGTATTTTGTCAGCACCTGCTTCCATACAATCCATTCCTGCTGCGGCTGATCAGGAAGACTTTGTGAGTATGGGCATGAATACAGCTTTAAAAACACGGAAAATTATTGATAATGCGTACGGAATCCTTGGGATTGAATTTATTGCAGCCGCGCAGGCGTTGGATTTCCGTGAGTTTACACCGGGGATTGGAACGAAATCTGCACATGCGGAAGTCCGAAAGATTGTTGAACATTTGGATGTGGACAGACCTTTGTATCTGGATCATAATAATATGATGGCCACAGTGAAAAAGCGTGATATTTTACATTCGGTTGAAAAAACAATTGGTGAATTAGACACGTATTAATTATCGTAAATGCCGTTTCACCGTTTAGGAAAATACTGATAGATTCCATACATAACAGAAAGACATAAAATGGAAAACTTGATAATTACACATTATCAATTCTAAATTATGCATTAAAAATATGCGCCCGTAGCTCAGCTGGATAGAGCGCTTGCCTCCGGAGCAAGAGGTCACAGGTTCAAATCCTGTCGGGCGTACATCAATAAATAATCACTTGATTATTTTCTCAAATTCAACCTTACAGATTGTTGAATGTTTGCTTATCTCCGTAAATTACAGAGTATGAGAATAACTAATCAAAAAATATAACTTATGATGTAATTGGGAATAATCAATGAAGAGTCCTCATAAAAAATATTCAGAACAAGATATTTGTCGCATTTTTATTACACCTGCAATCCAAAATGCTGGCTGGAATTCTGAAACTCAAATCCGTGAGCAAGTTACATTTACCGCTGGGAAAATTGAAGTGCGTGGCAACACACACAAGCGGGGGAAACAAAAACGAGCTGACTATATTCTCTATTATAAACCCAATATTCCATTAGCCGTTGTAGAAGCAAAAGATAACACGCACGAAATCGGTGCGGGGATGCAACAAGCATTAGATTATGCAGAAATATTAGATATTCCTTTTGTTTATACAAGTAATGGTGACGGATTTATTGAACACGATAGAACAGGAAACTCTACTCCTATCGAAAAAGAAATATCTTTGAGTGAATTTCCTACGCCTGAAGAACTTTGGACACGATACAAACTTTTCAAAGGAATCGAAACTGAAGAAAAAGAGAAAATTATTTCTCAAGATTATTTCTTTGACCGTTCAGGGAAAAG
>JACNKV010000136.1:0-19479 GCA_014381855.1 Fidelibacterota bacterium
AAAAAAAAGTACGGAATACAGTAATGAGTTCGCGTCCTGTCCCGATTTGTCGGGAAATTATTGTCAGCTGCAAATGATTCACTCTGCTCATCATTTTACACCAAAGCCACTATGTTTTCAACCATGAAATAAGTAGAAGAGATAAGGCTTTATCCGTTTTAATTTTCGGTTTCAACTCGTAACTTCTTTCCTATGATTACTCATTTAAATTTAGCTGTAACCGCAGCAAAACAAGCCGGAAAAGTTATCTTAGAATATTACAAGGCAGATTATGAAATCCGTGACAAAAGTTATCACAACCCTGTTACGACTGCCGATCATGCTGCAAATGACAGTATTAATAAAACACTAACGGAAGCACGCCCGGAATTTGGTTGGTTCTCTGAAGAGACTGCTGATTCTCCCGAACGTTTAGACAAAGAATTTGTCTGGATTGTAGACCCTTTAGACGGAACCAAGGAGTTTATCGAAGGTGTCCCAAATTTTGTGGTGAGTATAGCCCTTGTGAAAAATGAAGAACCGGTAGTAGGAGTGCTGTATAATCCGGTGACGGAGGAATTATTTACGGCAGAAAAAGGAAAGGGTGCTTTTTTAAACGGAGAAAGTATTTACTGTGCAGCAAAAAATAATATCGAAGAGATGGTTATCCTGAACAGCCGAAGTGAGACACGGCGTGGTCTTTGGAATGCGTATAAAAATACCTTCGGGGAACTACGCCCAATCGGCAGTGTGGCGTACAAACTTGGAATAACCGCAGCCGGAAATGTCGATGTTTTTGCTTCCTTGCGCCCCAAAAATGAATGGGATATTTGTGCCGGACACTGTATAATCTCTGAGGCCGGTGGCGTACTTATTGATCTAAATGGTAAACCCGTTAAGTACAATCAGCGAAAAACGTTAATCACGCCCGGCTTGGTGGCAGGGCATCCTGAAGCTGTGGAAAAAACATTGAAAACATTAACTATTGAGTAGAATACATGAAAAATAATAATTATCCCGGGGGAGCAATCCCCTGCCTTGATAAAGGATTCATCCGTTTAGTAGACAGCATGGGCGGAGACGATGCCATTGTGCAGGCTGCTCGTGTAAGTTACGGAAAAGGAACCACGAAAGTGAGTCGTGATAAGGGGCTGATTCGATACCTTCTTCGTCACCGTCATTCAACTCCGTTTGAAATGGTAGAGTTGAAGTTCCATGCCAAAATGCCCATCTTTGTCGCCAGGCAATGGGTTCGTCACCGTACAGCAAACATCAACGAGTACAGCCTTAGGTATTCAGAAGCAAGAGATGATTTCTATATCCCCAACAAAGAGGATATTCATTTTCAGAGTCAATTCAATAAACAGGGCAGAGATGACACAGACGTCCCCGATGAAATGAAGGACAAAGTGATTCAATATTTCACCGAAATGTCAAAAAAGAGTTTTGATATTTATCGGGAATTAAATGATGCCGGGATTGCCCGTGAACTGGCACGATCCATTTTACCGGTTAATTTATACACAGAATGGTACTGGAAAAATGATCTTCATAATACTCTCCATTTTCTCAAACTTCGGATGGATCCACACGCCCAGTATGAAATCCGTGTCTTCGCTGAAGGAATGGCACAATTTGTTAAACAAGTTGCTCCAATCGCTTACGAAGCCTTTGAAGATTACGGACTGAATGGCATGTATCTTTCAGATATTGAAAAAGGAATATTGTCTAAGAATATTCCTCAACACATTGCGGGAGAGATTCATGAAGATATCGTGTTTAGAATTATCGCAGGGATGAACAAGAACAAACCGCGCAGTGAAAAAGAACTTTATAGCTTATATCAAAAGAATAACGGGAAAGATAGCCGAGAGGATTTTGGAATCAAGTGGAATGCCGGAGGGATAGAAACCGCAAACGTCTTTGAACTTCAGGAGTTTAAAGCCAAATTTGAAGAAGTGTTTCTTCGCTGAGATATCAAAAACAAACTATTAACATGTAAGCAAAGCAAATGGGAGAAAATGAAATAAACCGAGGACATTACAAGCGACTCAGAGATAGATTTATGAGCAACGGACTTGAAGGATTCCATGATTATGAGATTTTGGAATTACTACTCACCTTAACAGATCGAAAAAATGTCAAACCCCCTGCGAAAGAAGCTATAAAAATATTTGGATCATTGAAAGCCGTACTGGAGGCTGATCCAAAAGATCTAAAAGAAATCAAAGGTGTCGGGGATAATAATGTCTTTGGGCTGAAAATTGCTCAAGCAGTGGCAAGACGATACCTTGCAGATCGTGTTGTCGGTGCGGACTTTATTCGTTCTGCAAACGATGTCATTGAGTACCTGACCCATAAACTTCGGGATCGTGCAAAGGAAGCCTTTATCGTTATTTATCTGAACGGTAGAAATCAAATAATACGTATGGAAGAACTCTTTGAAGGCACATTGACAACTTCCGCTGTGTATCCACGAGAGGTTGTAAAAAATGCGCTGAAAAATAACGCTGCTGCGCTGGTTTTTGTCCATAATCATCCAAGCGGGACTTTAACTCCCAGCAGAGATGACATGGCCATCACCAAAAAATTGAAACAGGCACTGACAACCATTGATGTTTCTGTCCACGATCATCTCATCATTGCCGGAGACGGATATTATTCTTTTGCTGATCATGGGGTTCTTTGAACTCATTCTGATTCCCTCGGAATATATAGTGTAATTTTGTAATTTCATCTGAAAGGCGGCATGCTATCCTGCTAATTCTCTTTCTTTGGGGTTAGTGATCAACAAATACATGTCGCCTTTTTTTATGGAACTTATCCTGCCCTTTTTCCGTAAGACTAATCGTTGATCACTTAAACCCCTAATGGAAGGAGAAAATCCATGAAACAAAAAGATACCAACAATAAAAAAGCCGTAGGAATAACGCTTCTCCTTGGAGCCGTTGTCGTCGGAAGTGTGTTTTATCAGTTTATATCATCTGAAGAAGATGCACCGGTAATCATCGAAAAGTCAAATGATGTCTATTCGTATGAGTTTGAAACTGTTCAGCCCATCGTAGAAGACATCGTTATCCCGGATGAAAGTCCGGTAGTGGCTATCGAAGAACCGGTGAATGACGTTGATGTTGTCATCCCTTCATTTGATGAAGCATTTGCGGAAGCTCGGACATCACTTGGACCTAATCATACTTTTTTCTGGAACGGAAAAGAGTACAGGACAAATTACCTTGAAGAGGAATCTGAACAGGATATGGCGATGCAGAATTTTGCAGACTCACTGACGACAAATGAAAATATCCAACCTCAGGATTCAGACTTCTCACAGGCTGCAATCACTCAATAAGTACAAACACAAAGAACAAAAACGGGCATGGTTTAACTATGTCCGTTTTTGTTTATACGTAGCAAAGGAATGTGTTTCCTCCACCAAATATAAGTCTTAATTTTTATCCATCATGCAAATAATTCAATGGCTCTTAGATATTGATACAGCTTTCTTTCTGTGGATTAATGTAAAACTTTCCAATCCGATATTTGATTGGTTCATGCCGAAGATAACCAATTCGGACAATTGGATAGTCCCCGGCATATTGCTTATCGCGTGGCTTATCATCTATGGAAAAAAACGCGGAAGAATTGCTGTCCTTCTTCTTTTAATCACGATTGGATTGACTGACATTCTTGCTGCGCAAATCATAAAACCCATAGTTGGACGCATCCGCCCCTCTCACAACATGCCGGAGATGATTAATCTCTTAGTTTCTCGTGGGGGAAAACTAAGTTTTGTTTCGAATCATGCAGCAAATATGTTTGCCTTATCCGTTATTTTAGGCTATTTCTATGCGTCATGGAAACCGTTGATCACACTCCTTGCAGGAATGATTGCCTTTAGCCGTGTCTATGTGGGGGTACACTATCCGGCAGATGTAATTTTTGGTGGTTTATTTGGCTATACTATCGCTTGGGGTGTACTTAGCCTGTGGGTTATGGTAAAAATGAGGGAGTTAAAGCGCGGACGAATGTGGGTATGGTATGATGACATACCGCACCCGGAATAGTCCCTTAATTCGGTAGCGTATCTTTTGGCGGCTTCATGCCAAAAGCTGAAAATGATTCCTGTCCCGGAGACTTGATTTCACCGTGTTTGCTTTCGAATTTTCGGACATTGTCTGCTAATGCGTTTAAAAACGCTTTAATATGTGGAGGTGCCATGACAATTCTTGAATGAACTTTGGCTTTAGGAACACCTGGCAGAAGTCGTGTAAAGTCCAGCACAAACTCGGCCGGTGAGTGGGTTACAACGACAAAGTTAGAGTATTCTCCTGATCCAACTTTTTCATCCAGTTCTATTTTGATTTGCTGTTTTTGTTTTGGTTTGTCCATTACGTTCCTCCCAGTAAATAGCTATTTTGTAAACGAATAACATCGTTTATTTAGTTTTAAAATCTTGCTTATTAAAATCTTCCCAATCCTCTTCTATCCCCTTGAACTCCTCGTAGGCAGTATCTTCTCCTTCTTGTTTGGATTGCTGTTGCACCATTTCATTTTCATACAGACTAAAGGTTTCTTTTCTCTTCTCATATTCGGAAGGATCGACTTCTTCTTCATCTTCCGGGTCAAGTCTTTCTATGTCTTCCCGGTAGACGTCTATATCGAAAAAGTCAAGATTTTCGACAATGCCGTTTGCCATGAGATACTCTAAAAAATCTAAAAATTTCCTGTCACGCAGGTCTGTCTTGCAGTGGACACAAATCAACGATTCCTTGAGGTCTACTTCCTCTAGGGTAGATTCGCAAATGGGACAAATAATGCCTTCTAACATACATAAACTCCTTCAAAATCGGAGGGGAATATACATGAAGCCATACACTTGGTCAATACTTTGTTCGATATTTTTCATCTAGAACGTTCTTTCAACTACATAGTTTTGCGTAAGAGAATATAAAAGGATGTGGAAGAATTTACACGTGGAATATATTTCAATAGGGTTACCCGCTCCATTATTCATTTAACGATGCAAACAAATTCATCAAAATACCTTAATAAGTGTGCAGTATTTTATAAATATATGCTATTTATTAAATTCTACTTGACATTTATACATAATTGTTATAATATTGTGCAGACGCTATGACACGTTCAACTACAGTTCATAAGATTTTCTCCCATGAGTCCCCGCCAAATGTGACACGCGACCTCAATAGCATCAGCTCTGATTTTCGCTGGATTGAGTTTGTTCACCAAGCGTCAAAATTGCATCTGGCGAATTTTACCGAAACAAAATCGAATCTTGAATTATTGCTCAAAGACGAACATGACCCTGTTATCCGTTCTGTCATTTTTACTGGAATCAGTCGTTATTATAAAGGAAATGGTCATCTGTTACAAGCTGCACAAACCTTAGGTCATGCAAACGCTTTATTAAAAAATATCACACCAACAGATGCAAACGCATACTTGGCTGTGGAAATGGCCATCCTACTTTCAATAACCGGGAATGTAGAATATGCACAAGGACTTCTTGAAAAAGCACACACACTCACCGATTCCATCACGTTACAAAAGTATGCACACTTTAGATATATAGAAAATAAAATGCGACTCGGTGAGGACAATGTTATCAATGAGCTAAATGGTTCTCTTCAATATTTTAAAGAAATAAATGATGCAACCGCTACCACAAATCATATGAAGGCTCTCGGGAACGCCTATCGCAGAGAGTCGGATTTTGATTCCGCAATGCAGCATTATCTTGGTGGCATTGAAATTGCTATCAATCATGACTATGCTCATCTAGCTACTTCCATAGAACATGACATTGCAATGTTGTATTATCATATGAATAAATATGACCAAGCAATCTCTAAGCTGCAAGAGGTTACAGACAATAACAACAACTATTATGTTAAATGTGTCGCTCAAGCCAATTTGGGTTTTATTGAACTTAAATCAGGGAATCAAAACAGAGCTCTGGATCACATGACAAATTCTCTCACTATTGCAACAGAACACGGGATTTTTCATAGAATTACCGGATTAAGTTATTATCTTGGTAAAATTTACATGGAGCAAGGAAATTTACAACTAAGTCGGTTCTTTTTCAATCAGGGGTTTCGTGCCGCCATGAATATGGTTGACAATCACTTCCCGTGTATTGGAGACACATTAAGGGCCATTAAGGGGTATCATAATTTTACTGAAAACCACCACCAAGGAATACAAACCAAAGATGTCTCTGACGTCTCACAATGGGAGGATGTAATAAATACATCTTTGTCAGAAACCAAAAAAATATTTCAAAACATTTTTCTTCATTATACAATCGATCAAGTTGGGTCAAAAAGAAAAGCAGCAAAGTTTCTTGAAATGAGTGAGCGATCCATTTTTACCGTTCTAGACAGAGTCAAATCCTATGACAACCAAGCAGTCCATAACATTATAAACACATTTGTTAATGAAAATTACGGACTGACTTGGAAAAAAATAAATCATAAGTTTGAAAGTGAAATAATTCGTAGAGCTTATGAAAAAAATAATAAAAACATACAGAAAATGGCTGGTGCATTACATATTAGTTATGCCGGTGCTGCAAATAAAATTAAGGAAGTCAAGTGGGCAAATCGTCAACTTGAAGCTTAATAATGAGTAAACAAATAATAACCTTTATTAGAGGTAGACTCCCTTCTCTGCTATACAATTAAAGGATAAATAAAAGGATAATACAATGAAGAAAACAATGAAGTTAGCAGGAGTAGCCATACTCTTTTTCACGTTTGGAATGGGAGCTTCACTCAGTGGTTTTGTTACGGACGGTGAGTCTGGAATTGGCATCGAAAATGCTCATCTTACCATCCATTTAATTGACTCCACTCATGGCAATTGGAATTGGGAAGAAACATTTTCCGGGGCAGACGGCAGTTATGTATTTGACAGTTTGTCAATCGGGTTTTCCTACGTTCTCTGGACAAATGCTGAAGGCTACGATAGTTTCTTTACAACATTCGAATTAAATGAAGACATGACCTTAGATATCGTGTTAAATGGTGATACTTCTCCAGGAGATGGATATGTCGTCTCCGGGTTTGTGAATGATTTTGAAACCGGAAATGGAATTTCTCATGCTGTCATTAGAAGAGAAAATGCGAACGGGTTCTGGTTCTTTCAGGCGCGAGCAGATGAAAGCGGGTTTTACTCTTTTCAAGCAGAAGGTGATTTAAATATCAAGGCAATGGCTTGGGGTTACAACGATCAAGAAATGGCTGTAACTATCGAAGAAGATACAATTATAGATTTTGCTCTTTCAGCGATTACATACGACGGCGCACTTTATGGGACAGTAACAAATGGCGAAACGGGTTCACCTATCGCAGGGACAGAAGTTCGCGTCTTTGCAATGGGGTCTGATTCCTCACATCATGGATGGTGGCATAATGTATATACCGCAGAAACTGATGCCGACGGAAATTACTTGATAGAAAATCTACCGTCTTCTGAAGCATACGTCAGAGTTTTCGAGAATGGATACGAATTCTATTATGAATCGACGACCATTGATGGTTCTACTCTGTATGACATCTCCCTTACCCCTATCCCAGGGCTAGGAATTGTTTCCG
This sequence comes from Fidelibacterota bacterium, assembly GCA_014381855.1. Lineage (GTDB taxonomy): Bacteria > Fidelibacterota > Marinisomatia > Marinisomatales > JACNKV01 > JACNKV01. The sequence goes on from JACNKV010000136.1 coordinate 7,599, forward strand.
GTGATGTTACTTATGATGACGCAGAGGGCCCCGGGTTTTCGTTCATCCGACTTATTCAAGAAGATGGGTGGGGCTGTGGTTATAATCTATGGGCATGGACAGATGAGAATGGACATTATGAAGTGAGCGCTCCCGAGGGCGATTATTATGTTGTCAGTATCGCAACCAACGACCATAGTGGCGGTCATCATGGCGGCCACAACAACCACCATGACTCTTCTTTCTTTTACATGGAATACTATGATGATGCCCAAAACATCGAAGAGGCTACCATCGTTTCTATAGTGGAAGGCCAAGAGACAGCCGGTATTAATTTCAGTATTCCTTTCCAAGGGGACAGTTCAATGGTAGCACGTGTCAGTGGAATTATTTCAAATGAATCGAATGCCCCCCTTAATGATGTTGTATTATCAGTTTATGATAACGAAGGCAATGTGATTGGTGCAACGTCAACAAACGAAAACGGAGCCTTTACAATTGAGGGTGTAGATGTAGGGTCTACGTATAATCTAGTTGCAAATGCGGATGGATTTGATGAAGTGTCTCAGCTGTTCGAACAAGATGGGCTCATTTCTGTCACAAATCTGCAATTAACCACTCCTCTTTCTCTAGGTGGTGAGGCTATACCAAGTACAGTATCCCTAGGGAGGAACTACCCTAATCCGTTTAACCCCAGTACCAACATTTCGTTTACACTTGAAAAAGATCAAAATGTTCGTATGGTGATTTACGATGTTTTGGGGAAGAAGATTGCTGAATTAACCAACAATCATTATTCTGCCGGTACACATATTGTGCACTGGAGCGGGCTTAATCAATATGGTTTAACCGTCTCAAGCGGCGTATACATATATTCGCTGACATCTGAAACAGGAACCGTATCACGGAAAATGTTGTTGACCAAATAAATAATAAAGCACCTCTATACAGTGCAGAGAGTAATCTCTGCACTGTATATTAAAAAACGAGATAGAAGAAAATGAAAATATTCTTAGCACTACTTTCCACACTATTCTTAGGAGCCAATCTTAATGCGGCTTCTTTGGTCGGGCAGGTTTATAACCAAGACACTGAAGTTGGTCTACCGAATGCTAGGGTTCATCTGTGGTTTCTTGATTGGGAACACGATTCATCTGGTATGCATCATGTTGATTTTACTGACAGCAACGGTGCCTATGAATTTCTCGATTTGCCTGAAGGGCTTTATACGGTTTTAGCTTGGAGTTTTTCCGGCTTTGAAACATACTCTATTGAAGAACTTAATATTTCCGGAGAGATGACGTTAGATATTCCTTTGACACCGTTACCGGGGACAGGGACCATTTCCGGATATGTTTATGACGATGTCTCAGAAGCTCCACTAGAGAATCATTTTCTAAAATTTATCCCTTTGGACACGAACAATGTCTGGCATTCCGCATGGACGCTTTCGGATGGAAGTTATTCCGTGGGGCTTTCTGAGGGGGATTATTATGTCATGTGTTTTCAACACAGCCAAGATACCACCTCTCACCACGACAGACTGATGGACCATGATTCATCTTCTTGTCATTTTCGTTACTTTGAATTCTACGACAATGTTCAAATGATGGAACTGGCAACTCCGATTATGGTAACAGAAGGAGAAACTGTTTCTGGCATTGATTTTGGGTTACCCCCAGAGGATCAAAACCTTGACCCATCTCATTTTTCAGATATCCTCAACGGGTATTATGAACAATACATAGATTTTCACCAACAAACCGGTCTCGGGGTGATTCAGTATATCATTATCGAAGCAATTGAGCCGGGAGATATCGGAGATGAAATCGGGATTTTGGATTCTTATGGAACTCCCGGGCTTGGTGAATGCGGAGATGAAAACCAAGGTGAAGTTTTAGTTGGGGCAGGGGTGTATACCGGTGGATCTATGATTATTCCCATATTTGGTAGTGTGGAAGAATGTGAAGAAAGCAATACGCAGTATCCGGGTTTTATCGAAGGGAATCAAATAGACATACGAATGTGGGATGCTTCGGAAGACACCGTAATTGTCTTAAACGTAGAATTTTCTTTCGGTTCTCCAACTCCGGATGCCGGAGGAACGTATGATCCCTCTATTTTTGGGAATCAGTATACTTTTGCAATAATACAGAGTACTGTTGCAATTGATCCTACTCCATCTCCAAATGAGTACGTTGTGGGGAAAAATTTCCCCAATCCATTTAACCCAATGACAACAATTCAATTCACAATTCCAAATACTCAAAACGTACAGATTGCCATCCATGACATATTAGGCAACCAAGTAAGAGAGCTTGTCAATGATGTGTTCCCTTCCGGGCGGCATTCTGTTCACTGGAACGGAACAAATCAGATAGGAACACATGTTGCAAGCGGCGTGTATTTCTATTCGGTCAGGACACCTGATCGCTATCTAATCGGGAAAATGTTATTGGCAAAGTAGACGGTTAGTTTTACTAACGTTGATGATTTACCATTATCGTTTACTCAATACCGGTGTTCGCCGGTGAGTGAAGGGGCAGGGGAACTGAGTAATCAGCTCCCCTGTGTATTATTAAGATTCAATAATGCTTGTAACTTTTAGTCTATGTTTGAAAAAAGAAGTTGCTTGTACAATGTTCTTTCCGCTTCTGTCAGTTTTTGTCCTCTACGAGATTTTACAATAGTAGCTGTATCAAAAAATTGATTCAAATCCGCTTTTTTTTGTTTTCCGTAAATATACCACATAAACGAGGGAATGTTTCTGCGTGGAAATCCATGTGAAACGATATTACACCCGGGACCGATGACTGTTCCTGTGTTAAGAAGTGTACCAATTGCCGTTTTAGTGTGATCTCCAATATATGAACCAATGGATAATAATTTAGTGTTAATTGTCTTACCATTCACCCGGACAGAAACCGGTTTGTAATTATTTTTTAAATTACTGTTCGTTGTCCCTGCTCCAAGATTCACCCACTCCCCAATATAGGCATCACCAAGATAACCATAATGTGATTTATTTGAGAATCCCTGAAATATTGTCCGTGTTACTTCCCCTGCAATACGGCATTGTGGACCAATAATACTTTGTTTTAATTGCGTGTGCGAGTGGATGGTTGTTTTCTCCCCCACGTACAAAGGTCCTTGCAGATAGGTAAAACTATTTATCTCTACGTTTTTATCAATAATTACAGGTCCCCTTGAAGCATCGATTACAACTCCCGGATTAATCAAATCATGGTCTGTAACATAAATATTCTCAGAATTTATCCAATGTGTATTTTCTGATTTACTCCCCATCGGGAAATGTTGTTGATCTACGTCCATTGCATGAGGAATTGCCTGAATAAAATCCCATAAATATCTCAATACTGATTGTGATATTGACAATGTCTTCACGTTTTTTGGTGGTTTATTTTGAAGAGGTCCGCCTTCGTTCAGCCACTGATTCCCCACTCCGGATGTCACATTTGCAGCAATCAATATCCCGTTTTTATCCATAAAAAGTGTGCCTGGATTTTTTACTATCATAGAAATATCCTCACGTGACCACAAAACATTTCCCAACAGCCAAATTCCATCTGCGACTGAAGATGGATTCACCATAAACTCAGGATAATTTTCCATGGTTGTGAAGGTCAGTTCATCCCTGACAAACAGAGTAATGGTGTAGCCCGGCATGAGGTTTCGAATGCGCTCAAACATCGTAAAGGGTCCGCACCGCAAATCAAAGACAGGTCTTGTCAACGAAATCGGTTCTAAATCGAGCGCATCATTATTTTCAAATATGTACAGGTGTTTCATAATCCTAATAAGTGTTGAATGTTAATATATGTTTTTTCCAGCGATGTGGCTTTTTCTTTCTTAAGCGTCACATTATAGTAATAATCCGCATGTTTAATATCAAACCCAATCCGCAATGGTGCATTAGACTGCCGAACAATGGATGCTGCAATAGGTTGAAATGCAGGAGACATATCCACAACAGCTTCGAATGCGTTTGTAAATTTTTCCACAAAATCCTTCGTTGGCAAATCCCAGCGATTCAAATCCGTCTCCGAATAAATGACCAGGAATTTTTTCAGCCACGGAGAAACCAGCGATTGATGTTCATCCCTGCACAGGACAACCATCGTCTTCCCCGTGACGGACACAGATTTAATAAAATACTCCGCAATACGCATATGTTCCTCCATTTCTGGGAGAATGAATAATACAGATTGCACTCCCTCACCGCTTGCAGAAACTTTACCCGGTATTTCATTCGTAGGCTGTTTATTGATTATTCTGTCCAGCCACAACCCAAATCGCGTCTTTAACGAAATTTTCATGGGAGAATTTAACTTAACCTGAATAATTCGACAGCATTTAATTAAAAGATGGTTTTCAAAAGTTTAACACATTAATCCAGCAGGTTTAATTTCTACGTAAACAGTCTCCATTTCTTTACGCCTGAATCCCGACACTTTGTCGAGATGAGTTGAAATCATTCCTGAAGCATTGACGATGATTGATAAAATTTTCAAAGGCGACAAAAAAATCATCTGCGACTATCCGTGTTAATCTGTGGCTAGTAAATTAGCTAGGTTAATAACAGGTTTCCAATATATTCTTTACGTAAATGATGTAAATTCTCCGTGATATTTTGGAACGATAAACATTAACTCTATCACGATTTAACAAAGAAAAGAAAACATGAGTGTAGGAAAACGACTACTTTGGAGCGGGCTTGGCTGGGCATTCGGCGGACCGATTGGGGCAATCATTGGATATTCTATTGCCGGAATGTTTGATTCACAAAACCAATATACAAGCGGACATCGTTCAGGGCAACGTCCCACACAAACTCGGGGTGGGGACTTTATGGTCTCTGTGCTTGTACTGCTTGGTTCAGTAATGAAAGCTGACAAACAATTATTAAAAGCAGAGCTGAACTATGTAAAACAATTTCTACAAAAACAATTTTCTCCGCGGGATGTTCAAGATTTCATGACACTGTTCAAAGATATTTTAAAGCAGGATTATCCACTCAGGGATGTCTGCCGACAGATCCAGCGTTCGATGGACCATCCAAGTCGATTGGAATTGATTCACATTCTTTTTGGGCTTTCGCAAGCCGACGGACATATCCATCCTGATGAAATCAAAATAATACACACCATTGCCCGATATCTGAATGTGAGCCAAAATGACTTTGTTTCTATCAAAGCTATGTTTGTAAAAGATACGAATACGGATTATAAAATCCTTGAGATTGAATCAGGGGCAACAGATTCTGAAATAAAAAAAGCATACAGGCACATGGCAAGCAAATATCACCCCGATAAAGTCACACATCTTGGAGAAGAATTTCGAGTATTTGCTGAAGAAAAATTCAAGTCGGTGAACGAGGCATATCAAAATATCAAAAAGGAAAGAGCGATATTGTAGTCATGGTTGATGACCATAATCACTCGTTTGTGTAGAATGGCAAAAGCTGAAAAACCCGGACAATTTCCATTTACACGCGGAATTTACCCCGAGATGTATAAAAAACGTCTCTGGACGATGCGACAATATGCCGGGTTTACATCTGCCGAAGAAACCAATGAGCGTTATCGATATCTTTTAGAGCAAGGCGTAAGCGGGCTGTCAGTCGCTTTTGATCTGCCGACACAAATCGGATACGATTCCAATGACCCGATAGCAGAAGGTGAGGTTGGAAAAGTCGGCGTTCCGATTTCCTCTCTCAGAGACATGGAAGTTTTGTTTGACCAAATCCCGCTTGATCAAGTGTCCACCTCCATGACGATCAATTCTACTGCACCTATTCTGCTTGCCATGTATATTGCTGTCGCTGAAAAACAAGGTGTTCCAACTGAAAAACTCCATGGGACAATTCAAAATGATATTTTGAAAGAATACATTGCACGCGGTACGTATATTTTCCCGCCGGAACCGTCGATGAGACTCGTCCGGGATGTGTTTGAGTTTTGTGATACTCATGTTCCGAAATGGAATACAATCTCCATCTCCGGGTACCATATTCGCGAAGCCGGAAGCACGGCGGCACAGGAATTGGCGTTCACAATCGCCAACGGAATCGCTTACGTCCAAAGTGCCATCGATGCCGGGCTAGATGTCAATCGATTTGGCGCCAGGCTTTCTTTCTTTTTTAATGCACACAATGATTTTTTGACGGAAATCGCAAAATTTCGGGCGGCACGACGGATGTGGGCGACCATCATGAAAAATCGTTTCAATGCGACCAATGAAAAATCGATGCTTTGCAGATTTCATACCCAAACCGGGGGCTCTACTCTCGCCGCACAGCAAATTGACAACAACGTTGTTCGCACGACTATCCAGGCAATGTCGGCAGTGCTTGGCGGTACGCAATCATTGCATACAAACAGCCGAGATGAAGCCCTTGCTCTACCGACGGAAGAAGCCGTTCAATTGGCTCTGCGCACCCAACAGATTATCGGGTATGAATCCGGGATTCCTAATCATCCCGATCCGTTCGCCGGAAGTTATGCCATCGAGAAAATGACCGACGACCTTGAGTCAGAAGCCAAATCCTTGATTGAAGAAATTGACCGTATGGGCGGAGCGGTTAAGGCAATTGAATCCGGGTGGGTACAAAATGAGATATCACGCAGTGCTTATGATTATCAACAAGCAGTTGATTCTAAAAAACAAATCATTGTCGGATTAAACAAATTTACAACAGAAGAAACCATCGAACCCTCTCTGCAGGAAATCAATCAAGATTCAGTAAAAGCTCATCTTGAAAATCTAAACCAATTTAAACAAGATCGAGACAATGTACAGGTTTCAAGAACTTTGGCTTCGTTGAAAACTTCAGCCGAACACGATGATAATTTAATGCCCTTTATTTTAAGTTGCGTCAAAGCGCACTGTACGATCGGTGAAATTTCTCATGTACTACGTAGTGTTTTTGGCGAATACAGTCCATCATGATTAACTGTTTTGTAAAAGGAATTTAATCTTTGTACAGACTTGCTACGATCATTTCGTATGTGTTTCATCCGATGTTTTTATCGGTCGGTGTGTTTTGGATACTTATTTTCACCTCGGACATTATGTATCCTTATGCTGTTTGGAATTATTTAACAGTCGTGTTATTGCTCAGCGTTATACCGATTATTACTTTAGGCATTTTAAAGAAAAACAACGTGGTATCAGATTGGGTTGTTTCGGATAAAATTGAACGATTAATCCCCTTGCGGTTTGGCATTTTATATGCATTAATCGGTTTCGTTATTTTAACACGCTTGAATGCTGAACCACTCGTCCGTGGACTTATGTTTTGTTTTGTCACCAACACTGGTGTGCTGTTATTGATTACACGTTATTGGAAGATTTCCATCCATGCCATGAGTACTGCAGGACTCATGGTCGTTCTGTGGCTTTACGGTATTCATATGCCCGGATTGATGCTGCTCATCCTTTTGGTTGTATCTCTGGCACGGTTAAAACTCAACGCGCATTCGGTAGCACAAGTTACTGCCGGAAATATTTTGGGATTATTGCTGACGTATATTCAGCTACGGTTTTTCTTCATGTAAATTAAACTCCGGACCCGACCAAAATAAATTAGGGAATACAATAATGAGGTGTAGCCGAATTATTGTCAGCGGAAAATGATTTGCTGTACTCATCATTCTACTCCGCTACAACATTATTTAATTCTTACTTTGGTTTAATTTTTATAACCTGCATTATTACATGCGTAGGATACTAAATGAGGTAAATGCAGAAATAATAATGGATAAAGAAATCATGATGCTTCATTATTATTTTCCTTGCTGTCATCCTTGTGTGACGCTTACATTCCGTTCGTATGATTCATAGAATACATGTAATCCTGATACTCTTTTTCCTATGGATGGGGTGTTCCCAACCGGAGGGGCTAACGCCAGTGTCCGGAGTTGAAGGGACGTTACGGTTTGACGGTGTCTGGCCGGATTCTGTATTTGGTGCCACAATTCTTGCCTTAGACAGCGACATATCGTCTGACCCTGAACATCCATCAGATTCCCTTTTTTCTTACAGCGATCCCGCCATGAAAGGCGACACTTTGCTGAATTATTTTATTCAATTGAAACCGGGAGCATATTATTTGGTTGGAGCCGGTGTAACGGTTGAGCCTTCTTTTTTTATCACAAAGCTAGATTCGTTTTTATCAGATGATGTTTTGCTGCCAATTGCTTTTTTAGAGCATGATATAATTGGTAATGTCATTCTGCATCCGCTTATTATCATAGATGAAAAAATCACCCATAACGACTCGTGGGAAACAATACAGTTTACGAATTAACACCAGAGAGATGAAAGGAATTGTTCAGATGAAAATAACATATGCAACACTGCTCGCAGTTTTTGGACTAATATTAATCGGCTGTGATCCGGAAGAGTCGGAGGAGCTTCATCCGCTGGCAGGAACGTACACTCTGACCAAACTGACGATAGAAACCCAAGCCTATTCAAATATTGATACTATGGCAATCCCGACAAATTATGGTGATCCAATTCCCGTATCTATTGGGGATTTAGTCAGTGATTTAACAACGGAATATGTTGTGGCTGATGGAATAAATGGAACCGTAGTTCTGAATAATGACGGTACTGCCTCACTGGTGGGTGCTCTTCCGGTGAATATTGGGTCAGATTGTGATCCACAGATTTTTCTTATGTCTGTAGCCTCCGACGGTGAATGGGAAGTTGATTTGACATCAGGAGCATTTGATTTGAATCTCACCTACGATTTACTGGATATTCACGGGGAATTTGATTTTGATGAGGCACTACAAGAGATGGAAATTTCTTATACCACCGTTGATTCGCTGGATACGCTTGGGATTACATCGCTTCTTGTAAACAACCAAGACCAGAGCATCTACAAACTATGTATACCAGTCATTACAAACACAGAACGAACAATGGAGTTTACAAAAGAATAAAGAATCCGTAGAATTTTAAAAAAAAGAAGAAAGAACAAAGATGCTGATTTACCACAACCCGCGATGCAGGAAAAGCCGAGAAGGGTTACAATATTTGCGTGATAACAACGTTGAACCTGAAATAGTAGACTATATGAAAACTCCCTTAAAGGAAAAGGAATTAATGAACCTATCGAAAAAACTGGGATTGCGACCAAAAGAGTTTATTCGCCGGCAAGAAAAAGACTACAAAGACTTGCTACTAAAAGAAAAATTAAATAATGATGCAGCGCTGTTTTCCGCCATGGCTTCTCATCCAAAATTAATCGAACGCCCTATTGTAGTTAATGGAGACAAAGCAGTGTTGGGCAGACCTGCTGAAAACATCAAGGTGTTATTATGAAAATCCAAGTTTTTGTTACAGGGGGAACGTTTGATAAAGAGTACGATGAAATTTGCGGAAAATTATATTTCAAAGACACCCACCTGCGAGAAATGCTTGAATTGGGACGGAATAAAGTTGACGTAAACGTTCGCACGTTAATGATGGAAGACAGCCTTCAGATGACAGATGAAGATCGTTACATCATTGTGGCAAATTGCCGAAAAGCAAAGTACGACCGAATCGTAATCACGCATGGAACCGACACAATGGTGGTCACAGCCAAAATTATTGCCGACGCCGGCCTGGATAAGACAATCATTTTAACAGGAGCGATGATTCCATACAAGTTTGGAAGTTCTGATGGACTCTTTAATCTAGGGAGTGCACTGGCGTTTGCTCAAACCCTCCCTTCGGGTGTATATATTGTTATGAATGGCCGATATTTTCATCACGATGAAGTCGTAAAAAACAAAAAAACAGGTGTTTTTGAGGAAAGGGAATAGTAGGCTCGAATAAGTGTTTTCCCTTCCCCATTATCAATTTACCATTTTCCATTATTCATTATCCATTTACCATGTATTATTCCTTGCCAGTCATACGGTGATCACCCTACCTTTCGTGCATGGTTAAGAGTGCTCTTCAACGATTGTTGCCGGTGTTGTTCATTTTGTTGCAATGGAGTTTTGCACAATTCGGACAGGTGCACGTTACGTTTGATGACCATCTCCTTCGCGGAAATGACCGACAGGAAGTGTATCCGCTACTGGAAGAAATCAAACGATACTATGTGAACACAAATTGGGACGAAGAATACAAGGATTTAGACATCTCTCTTCATTTGCAAATAATTTTTGAAGGTACGTCGACAAAAGGTGCAGTTAAAACCTACCTAGCTCAAGCACTGTTCTCTAATGGAAACGACCAGCGTTACTTTGCAAACGGTGTTCAATTTTTCTATAAATCAGGCAGTGCAATTTATTATGATCCCGTTTTATTTGAACCTCTTCCAAGCTTCCTTGCTTATTATGGAAATTTAATCCTTGCGGGAGAAATGGACACGTATGAGCCACGGGGCGGGACACACATCTATGAAATATGTAGATCCATTGCGATGCGCGGAAACGCCTCAGATTATCCCAGAGGATGGGGTGACCGATTGACTCTTGCGAACAATTTGAGTTCTAATAATGGGCTTCGTAAAGCAAGGTTTTCGTACTATTTTGCCGCTGATCTATTCCATAATGGGAATATTGAGGAGTCTCTAAGAGAACTACAAACAATGATGAGCGGTTTAGAGGAAGTAAACCAAGTAACTCCCCGGGAACATAATACATTGTACTTTCTAAAAACGCAGGCAAAGCCCCTTACAGAGATATTAACAATTCTTAACCGAAAAGAAATGTTGCTTGATATGATTTATTTTGATTCAGACAATGAGGAAATTTACCGGTCCGGATTAGAAACAATATCCCGGTAAGTTTTTTTACCAAATAAATAATAGCTTAAAACAACACTCCCTTTATACATTTTATTTAGCACGTGTTTATCTCGTGTCTTTCTTATAGATTTAACCGATTGGCGTTTCCCTACAATTTTATGTGGGTGGAAAATCAGCCAAATCTGTGATTTTATAATTGCCGCCATATGTTTCCAGTCCAGTTTGATAAGTGCATAGATGAACGCAAGTCCTTCAAGTGCCAATCGAAGAGGAAATACATACAAAGCAATCGGCAGCGAATAGTTAGAGAGAAGCATCATAAATGAATTTCGGTGATTGAGATAATATTTTTTGGTAGTGTACATTGGCAACGTAACAGCATTCTTATGGAAGACCAAAGAATCAGGAGCTGACCGCACGGTATATCCCATGAGATGGAATCTCCAGCAAAGATCAATTTCTTCCATGTGTGCAAAGAAGAGTTCATCAAACCCACCTGCTTTTAGAAAGATATTTTTCCGCACCATCATCGCAGTACCGGATGCCCAAAAAATATCCGCGATCGAATTAAATTGAGATGTATCCACTTCTTGCGTAGTAAAAATCCGTCCGCGCGCAAAGGGAAATCCAAACACATCAAGCTCACCGCCCGCACCACCGGCGTAATCAAATAAATCCCGCTGGAAATAATTAAGAATTTTCGGCTGGACAGCTGCGATAGATGAGTCTGACATCATTGTTTCTACAAGCGGCTCAATCCAACCCTCATCCTGGATTGTGTCATTATTTAAAAAACACACATAGTCGCCGGAGCAATGAGGAATTCCACGATTGCATCCGCCGGCATACCCATAATTTTTTTCATTTTCGACAAGAATAACATCAGGATGATTTTCTTTCATCCATGTTTGGCTACCGTCCGTTGAATTATTGTCTACAACAATAATTTCAAGAGGAACATAAGTGGTCTTTTTTAGTGATTGAAGACACTCAGAAAGAATATCAATTCCATTCCAATGCGGAATAATTACAGAAACGGGAGGTGAGTTTTCATGTGCCTGCCCGCCTGTTTTTTTATGGGGTAACGTGTTCCCTCTTATCCCCCCATCTCCTTTTCTCCCCATCTCC
>JACNKV010000136.1:19545-31577 GCA_014381855.1 Fidelibacterota bacterium
TCTCCGTTCCCCTAATTCTCCGTCTCATCAAGGTCGCTCAACATTTTTTTAGCCTGCATATCTTCAGGGTTTCTCTCTACCCAAGAAGTGAGGACGTCTTTATATGGCTCTTCTAAGTCCATCTCTTTATAGATTAACACAAGCGATGAAACGATCTCGGTAAAGCTTTTTTTCCATTCATTCCATGATTTTTGTGAAAGCCCGGATTTTTGCAGTCCGCGTTTTTTGATCATGTTTTCTTGGTGTAAATACGAAGCATAGAGTGTCTCAAAAATCTCCCGCGCATTGTCGTAATCCCTTAGCTCTTGAACGTAGGTTTGCCCATATCGAATCATTTCACTAACGGACAAATTCTTCCGCGTAGAAATATCATCTAAAATAGATTTGAATCGGTCATTGTTTCCGAGCTGACCATAGAGCATTCCAATTTGAAAATAGAGCTCTCGAGATTCAATTAATATGGTGTGTTCAGGGATGTTTTTGGACATTTGATTCAAGGTGGCAAGAGCTTTTGATCTCAATTCTTCAACTTGAACAGGGTCAGAATCCTGTTTTCGGTTCTCTCGTTGGAATTGCAAAAAGTAATGCACAGCCAATTGCCAATACGCACTGCGATAGTTTTGTAAAAGGCGAATAATCTGGGGATTGTAATACACGTCCTCATTGCCGAGGTTTCTAAATAGGTAACCGGGTTGATACTCGTGTGACCAATATGTTTTTTCCGGATCAGACTTCACCAGAAGTTCAGATTTAGAGGTATATTCACGAGACCATGTTTCATCCGCTAATTCGGTCATGAGGTATTCTTCCATTTTTTCGGAATCAATCATATCAACTTTGTGGCTGTGGACTCTAAAGGTCAACCCCTCCATGGATAAATAATCGTCCAACCCTAATCTGTTTGTCGGAGAAACCGTCACGGCAAAATAGACAGGATATTTCCATTTTGAATCATTTAAAATTCTGAGAATCATCATATCCTGGACTTTTAGTGCACCTCCTCCAAACGTGGGTTTCAGTGTCCATTCAAGATACCCAGCAGTATTTAGCGGGTCATTTTTTACCGGAATTCGAACTGTTTGGGTTTTCCATGGCGTAAGCCCTCGTGTTAAATCATCAATCTGAGAGTCTGTTAAACTGATAAAGCGCTCACCGGGCGGGCGGGCATCTCTAAGTTGTTTAATGTACCAAGGTGTATTGAGAAGGCTGAGATTTGCCACCATTACATCCTTGCGGACGCCTTCGACCTCCTGTAAATACCAAAGCGGAAATGTGTCATTGTCTCCATTGGTAAAAATGATGGCATTCGGTTCACAGGACTGCAGCATGTTGTAACTCATGTCCCACGCTACATAATTCCCCGACCGCTTATGATCATGGTAATTGGCTCGAAGCATCACCAGCGGGATAAATAATATTTGAAGCGCCAAAGCAGTGGCAGTTAAGCGATGTGCTAAGTCTTTCTCGCGGATAGATTTATATAAAGTCTCAAGGATAGCAGACGCCCCCACACCCACCCATATACTGAAGGCTAAAAAACTTCCCACATACGAATAATCACGTTCTCTTGGCTGCGGATTGTCTTGATTAAGATAGAGAACAATCGCCAGGCCGGTAAAAAAGAAAAGCGTAAAGACAGAAAATGCTTCTTTTTTATCTCGTTGAACATGATAAAACATCCCGCCAATCCCGAGAAAAAAGGCTAAAGGTAATCCAAACTGAGTCCAGTCAACACCATCTTCTTTTGCACCGGCTCCAAAGGCGGTTACCCCTCCATCAACAGACGGACCTCTTCCCGCAAACTGCCAGAGGAAATATCGCCAGTACATTTTTTTCACCTGGTAGTTTAAAAAATAATCCCATTGTTTTGTCGGGTTGTAATATTTGTATTTTTTTTCTTGTGAAGATGAATATTCACCATTTTGAGAGGGATAACCCACCGCTTCATGTTTTGCCGGAAGACCTGGATATCGTCTTGGAAATTGTCCCACCTGCCCATACTGTTCACGTTCCATATAAGAAATTGCTGCGCTTACTGTTTCCGGGTCATTTTCGTCGATGACCGGGTTTTGATTTGAGCGAATGAAAATGATGGTATAGCTTGAGTATCCAACAAAGACAAGAACCATTGATGTTAAAATGACCGACAGAAGTCTGCGCTTATTCAGAATTGCCCAAATCATTAATCCAAAGATGATTAAAACAACGCCAACCACACTAAATAATCCGGCAAACCCTGCCAGTCTAGGCAACCCTTTTATAATCCCATTATGGATGATGAAAAAGGTCAATCCGGTTAACCCCATTAAACCTAAAAAGGATTTCCATTCAAATTCCTGTTTTCTGAAATATATAATAAGAGCAATAAATGGGATTGCCAATAAATTTAACAAATGGACACCGATGGCAAGTCCAATCATGTAGGCAATAATGAGAATATAGCGTTCATTGCCGGGTGTTTCAGCACGTTCAGACCAATGTAAAATGAGCCACACGACAATGGCGGTAAAAAAGGTGCTGATCGAGTATACTTCTGCTTCGACGGCATTGAACCAATGGCTATCAGAAAAAGCAAATACCAACGCACCGACCAATGCACCGCCAAAGGCAACCATTGCATCGGAGGACGTGCGGATTCCACCACGCCAATGCGCAACGACTTTAACAATAATGAGATAAAGAAGCATGACGGCGACAGCACTCACAAACGGAGAAATGATATTTACACGATAGGCAATGTCCGGGCTGATAGGAAGGATAGAAAATATCCGACCGATAATTAAAAACAAGGGACTTCCCGGAGGATGCGGAACCCCAAGCGTATATGCAGTGGCAATAAACTCTCCGCAATCCCAAAAGGAGACGGTTGGCGCTAACGTGAAAAGATACACTAAAAATGACACTAAGAATGTGATGCCCGCCAGAATCTGGTTCCACCTAACGTAAGGAAATGTAATCACGAATTTGAATCCTTTTTATCAGTTGCTTTTTTATGTTGAACACCAGCAGGTGACTTTTCGTCGTTTTGACCCGAGGTGCTTTCGTTTTTCTGTTCTTTTAAATAATTCATTTTTAGCTCATGGAGTAGGTGACTAACATATGTTTCTTCTTTTTCGGAGAGGTTTCCGTCCATGCGTTTATAAAGCATGTCGAGCATATCAATATTTACGGAGGCTTGGGGAAGATTTTTTTCTAATTTATTTGTTATCGGGCTCTCCGTTTTGCCAAGGGCAACCCAAACACTGTGGACAATGGATGATATTAGCTGATCAAATAATTGTTCTTCTGTTATTGTTTTGGGTGTTGACATTCCACACTCTCCTGTTTAGCTCTTGCTGTTTTATTCTTGCTGAGTTGATTTGTTCCGATTCAGATAAAATCACCATGAACCTCATGAAACTAAGCCCGCAAATTTAGGTTTAATTCTATATTCGGTGAAGATAGAGATTTTATTTAATCCTCCGATGAATTCGTCACCTTTTTTCTGTCGTGGTTTAATGTGTGTTAACGGGTTGAATAACGGTCATTCTACAGTCAGAACAGCATCTGTGCGCAAAAATGGAAGGCGGAGAAAAGCAGAGTGAAACTCCCAGGCTTCTTCGCTAAAATGGTCTATAAGTCCGGCAGGAAGATGTTGAGTGCGAAGCAAACAAACATATGGAACTACAGAGTATGTACCCTGTGGTAACCCCAACGTTAAAGGATTGAAATAGATATCCATAATAAACGAGGAATCATGAACGATTAATTCAGGCTGCGTTACAAATCCCGATGATTTATAGGCTTTTATTAGTGTAGAATCCGAATTATAAACAAAAAAACCCGTATAATGAACGACGTGATTAACTGTGTTCTTCAAACATAAAAAACGCACATCTTCATTGGATGTAAGAACAGATCGCAAGGTATTGGGCCCAACGATAGTCGATTCCAACGTAAACAGCTGTTTCAGTACGATAGGAGATTTTAGAGAGCCATCGTTATTTATAATCGCCTGATCCCCAACAAATATTCCATTTGCAAAAACGATTATCAGGGAATCAAGAATGCAATTTTCAGTGTAAAAATACAGGGAATATTCCCCGGAATAACCTTCTCCTGCACCCTGCCCTGATTCGGATGGCAAATTAAGCCGGAAGTCTCCGTTTGTATCTGTAACCGTTCCGATATCGAATCCAGCCAGCCACACAAAAACATTTGATTTTGGATTGTCACCGGTATCTAACATGACATTTCCTGTAATTTTTCCGACAGTAATGGGTTTATCATCAAAAAGAGGATTGTGTGTGCAACCGTAAATAATGAGAAGTGCAGCACCAATCGTGAATGTGTTTTTTACGCTCATTAATATCGAACACTTCCTGTTAAATAATAACGACGATCCCGGAACGAAAATCCTGTGAGAATATCATTATCTTCAAGAAGATTTCGTATGCTGATATTCACAAGAATATCCAAGCCCCAGAGATGAAATTCTTTCCCAACATTTAAATCTAAATTATTGTAATCCGGAAGTATAATTTCAGAAATCTCACCCGTCTCAGAACGAGCCCATCCAACTTGTTCGCTTTCATAAAATACAAATGTTCCTATCGTCCATCCAAATACCGTCCCTGTGACATTCCCGGTTATTTTCAGTTCGGATTTATACGGAAACGCAGCTTTTTCCGGAATGAAATACTTGGATAATCCTGTCGTTATCCGGAAGTTATTTCGTGGAAAAAGGACGGAAAGTTCAGCCTCGATACCGGACAGTTTTGTGTCTGGAATAACATCGTAAAAAGGGATTGGATAGCCTGCCGGATAGAACATCCTTATTTTGTTTATATAGCGGTTGTAAAACAAATTTACGGAAGCACGGTGGGTTTTTATCTCTGGAATGTTTAGTGCCTGTCCGGAGAGCATGATGCCTAACGCCAGTCCTTTCAGTTTTTCCGGCGTCATAATGGTCAGCGATGTCGTTGTGGAGTCCGAGAACGGACGGCTAATCTGCTGCAGAACTGAAGGAAAACGAACGGTTGTCCCGTAATTCATAAACATGGTCCAAGATAGTTGTCCATTTTCACCTGTGAAATTTGAAGACAAATTCCACGTGAAAGCATCATTCATAAGGTGAGATGTATTTGTTGAGTCAGAACGGTTTAGCGTAGCGGTATCATAGCGAAAACTTAAATGTGCATGCGTAGAAGCAGAAGAATCGGTCAGGGCAGAATTTTGCATTTTTATCACGGAAACAATTCCCGCTCGCACATCGGAGAAGTTAAGGTTTCCACCAAAAGTTTCCATGTTTATCTGATTGACTAAACTATCTTGCAGTCCCAAATCGGAAGACTCAAGTTGCATAGATAATATTTGCTCAAAAAGTGGTCGTTTATACCGCGTTTTAATATTTGCTGTAAGTGTTTCATTTTCAATCCTGCGTTTGCGCAATAGTTGATTAAAGATAAGAGACTCATCCTTCACCAGATTCTGCCTTCCCAGAGATACATCTAACCATCTGTTTGACCAATCAACATTCAGCAACTCATGTATATTGCGAATGGTTTCATCTTGCCCGGGATTGTGAAAGATCGATGATGAAGCAATTCCAAAGAGGTTTGTCGTTCCATATTTTTTACTTTCACCAGATAAGAAAGCAAGATGATTAACGCCGGATGTGGAAAGAAAAACATCTGTCTCACTCTCATGAATTACTTTTCGGCTGGTTCCGTATTCCCGAAAACTATATGTTCCTGATAGTTTATCATTATGTCGATGCAGGCGAATCCCCCAATCTCCGGAATTATATGTGCCGAGACGCTGATGCACGCGGAAAGCACGAGTTGGCTTACGATTGGGAATAATATTGATGACGCCGGAAACAGCACCGGAGCCAAAGAGAGAAGAATGGCTTCCCTTAATAATTTCTATTCGTTCAATATCTTCTAACGGGATAAGGGAGATATCAAAATTTCCGGCATAAGTATTGGTGAGTTTGATGCCATTAAACAGCACCAATGTCTCCTGCTGGTTTCCACCGCGTAACGAAATCCCTTTTTGTCCGCTGATGGATTCGCCGACGTGAATACTGTGTTCGGTTTTCAACAAATCGCCGGGGTCAACGTAACCACGCAGTTTAAACGATGTTTTTTCTATACCGGAAATCGGTTGAAAAAGACCATCCTGAAAATTCCGGGAGATTTTTTGTTCTTCCACATGAAGTTCGGTGAGCGGAATTACCCGCGGAACCAAATAAAAAATTTTGTTTCGCGTCAACGATGCAGCAGTTAATTCTTTAGAATGAAAACCAATATGGTCAAACACGATGAGCGAAAGAGTGTCTTTTATCAAAATGGAAAAGCGACCTTGTGAATCCGAGACTGTTCCAATATTGGCTCCTTTTAAATAAATATTAATAGAGGAAATGGGACTTTTTGTTGACTTATTTAGCACAACCCCATTTACAAGTTGAGGCTGAGAAAAAAGAAGGAGGGGAAAAAAGAATGTTAAAAAATAGAGTTTTTTATACACGTAGTCAAAACAGCATTATTGCGACATCAGCCAATCGTTAATAGTTGTATTAAATTCTTCCGGAGAGTCCAATGGAACTGCGTGTCCACCGTGTTTAATCTTTTTTACCGTGGGATTATTACTTAACTTTTTAATTAGGGTTTCTTTTAGGTTGTAGTCTACGGTTTTATCTTCCATTCCAATCATTACCAAGGTTGGAACCGTTAACTCTTTTAACCTGTTGGCCACCCTCATTTTACCGATAGACCAAATAGAACCGTAATACGCCCAGCGGGGATTATTTCCAATTCTATCTAAAGCACGTTCACGAAGGTCAACTTGATGTTGATGTGGAAATGTACGTTTAGCGACCATGGGTGCTAGGGTTTTAACACCCAGGTTACGCACAATAAACAATCTGAGATTAAGCTGAAGATTGAATAATGTTTTCTTACCGCCGGCAAAAACAGGCGCATTAACAATTGCTAAAGTTTTCACTGTGTTGTGAAAATCTAACGCTGTTTGGAAAGCAACACATCCCCCCATGGATAAACCGACAAAATGTGCGCGGTCGATCTGTAAATGTTCTAACACCTCTTTTACGTCCTTTGCCATCCGCTCCATAGAATAATCTTTTTGATGGGGGCGTGGTTTGTCAGATTGTCCATGCCCGCGAAGATCAATCATTATCACTTTAAAATTGGCTCTAAAATATACAGATTGTGAACTCCAGTCTTCGACACATGAACCCAACCCATGTAAAAGAACCAGCGGTTCACCCGAACCAACAATTTGATAATTTATATTAATATTGTCGCTTGTTTTGATGTGAGGCATGGTTGGAATGTAAGAATATTTTAAATCTAAAAAGGAATATTATTTTATTTCCTACCACAAATTAAAAACAATGCCATTTGGGTCTTTCATATAACAATCATTCCCTATTCTTTCCCAACGGATGACATACCACCCGTGTTTTACAAGGTGGTGTTTGGCTTTTTCAATATCATCTACAATAAGTGCTAACACAGGGCCGGATACGTTGCTGCTCTCCATCAGATACAGGTGGCTGTCTCCGTGAGTAAGCTCACCGTTGTTAACAGGTTTGGCAGTTAATCCCAGTTCGCGGGTATATGCTTTTAATCCGCTGGAAAGCTCTTTTACGTGGATGGCGACATGACTACTGATTTTGAATTTTATTGAGATTTTTTGCTGTGATACTTGTATAAAATCTTTTCCTGTTTGTCTTTTAAAATTAACTGAGCATGTCCCCAATCATAGATTGCAAGAAATAAATTTACACTCATACCAAGCATAAACATTGTACCGTCACGAGGACTTTCGCGAAAAACCCGTACAAGATTAGTGGTGGTTATTTCATGCTGTCCAAAGAAAGTAAAATCCACCATAGCTGCTGTGATAATAGCAACCCCGCCCAATCGATACAGACGAATGGCGTTGGCGGATGAGTCCTCATCGATATAATTGTGATTATACCCGGGATAGATGACGGAGGTAAACAATTCTTTCCACCCTAAATGACGATTTATGGTTGAGAATTCTTCAAACGTCATTGAATCCGGCAGTGCCGGGATTTCACCGGACCGGTTCAATTGGATTTCAAAATCTTGACTAAAGCCAAACGACACGATGAATAGAAGGGAATAGAATATGCTTTTCATTGAAAATCCTTTTTGCTGGTTTAGATATTTTTTTTGATGTTTTTCCACAGAAGAAGTTACAGCTTGATATTGTATGTTTTTATGTTTAAATTCTGACCGACCAGTCAGTCATAATATGGAAGAAAGAGACTATATGAATAAAAAACAGTTAATCATCGAAGCGGCTATAAAAGTCTTTGCCAGAGATGGACTTGAAAAAGGGAAAATCGCTGATATTGCGAAAGAAGCCGGAATCGGGAAAGGCACAGTGTACGAATATTTCCGCAGCAAGGATGACATTTTTAAAGTTATCGAAGAATCTGTCTTTTCAGATTTTAATCTTGTTTTTAAAGAGCTGAATTCATCTACCCTTTCCCCAACGGAAAAACTCTCGACCCTTATGGAAACCGGAATGGATATGTTTATGGAAATGGGAGATATTTTGCTCATCATTATGGAATTGTGGGCTCAAGCCGGGCGCGGACATGTACACGGTTCTGATCCTTCATTATTTGTTGAATATTATGACGATTTTCGAAAAGGTGTTGAATCAATTTTGAGCGAAGGAATTCTTTTCGGAGAATTCCGTGATATGAACAAAGAAGGCGTTGCCACTCTTCTGCTGGCATTTATGGATGGATTGGTGTGGCAGTTTGTTATTCTAAATGATAAGAAAAAATTCAAAAAAGTGAAATCAGAAGCCATTGAATCATTTATGAGGGGTATTTTAAAATGAGAGTCAAAAGAGCCACAGAGTTACAGAGAAAAAACAGAAGATGGATTGCGTTGTCTCTTCTTCCTGTTTTGAGTTTTGGACAAATTCCGACAGGGCAAGCGGTTATTGACAGTATGGTAGCAATCATGTCGCCGGAGAACAGTAAACTGATTGTAAAACAAACGAATCATTACGATGATGGAAAATCCCGTACGTTCGTATTGGAAATGTATTCCACAAACAAAGGCGACAAAATGATGATACGGTATATCAAGCCCACCAGCGTAAAAGGACAAACATTTTTGCTACTGAATGACGGTGATGATATTTGGACATATTTCCCCAGAACGCGCCGTGTGCGGAAAATGGCAAGTCACGCCAAGAAAATGAAAGTCCAGGGAGGCGATTTTTCCTTCGATGATTTTTCATCTGAAGGCTCTTGGAAAAACGAGTATATAACGACCAACACAGGAAGTATAGAAAAATCTGGTGAACTATGTTGGGTTCTGAAGGCAATAGCAAAAGAAAATGCTGATGTGGATTTCCCTGCCGTCATCTTGTATGTGCGGAAAGATAATTACTATCCGGTTCGGATTGAATATATGCACGAAAAAGGAAACCCGGAAAAGACACTTACACTAACAGATATTCAAGATGTTGACGGTTATCCTACAGCACTATTAATCACGATGGAAAATCATTTAACCGGAACAAAAACTGTTATGGAAACCACAGAAGTATCCTACAGCTGGTTACCACCCAAAGGCTTCTTTAGTGAAAGAAATTTGAAGAAATGAAGTTGCCACAGAGACACGGAGAACGCAGAGAAAAAAATACAAATGGTAACAAAAAGCACAAAAGACACAAAAATAATAGTATGAGTAAAACGTTAAAAATACTCTGTGTCTCCGTGCCTCTGTGGTTTGTTATGTTAAAAGCACAGATGGATTTTTTTGGATATGCTGAAACCGAAATGGATCAAATACAACTTGAAGATGCAACCTACGATTTTGGGTATGGGAAAATTCGGCTGGAAGGAGAATGGCGGCCTTGGGATAATTTGCTACTTGCAGGAAACGTGAATGGTCAAACATATTTTGGGAAAACAGAATGGGATTTGCTTGATTTTGTCCCTTATGACTCCCTTTGGACGCCTGCAGGAATGCGGTATTCCATGCCGGCATCTATTTCTGATACACTATATTTAGATAACCTGTATACGCGACTCAACTTTTCAAAATTTGATTTAACCATTGGACGTCAGCCAATCTCATTGGGCACAGGGTATGCCTGGAACCCCTTGGATGTATTTAATCAGAAAGATTTGTTTGATCCAACCTACGAACAGCCAGGTGTGAATGCCATCCGATTGGAAATTCCATTGAATAATCGTTCAAGCGTGGATGTTATTATTGCCGATGACGATTCTTTAGAAACCGGCACAAAAATGATTCAACTAAAAACGGGGGTTGGAAGGTTTGATATTACCATTAACGTTGCTCAACGACATCATTTGTTTCCCTACTGGCGGTTTATGGATATGAAGATAACGCATACAACATCAGATTTTTTCGGCGGTTCTTTTGTAGGACAAATCGGCGAATTCGGGTTATGGAGTGAAGCCTTTTGGTCTATGGACGAATTATATGGTTATAGAGAATTTGTGTTTGGTGTCGATCACACTTTTGATAGTGGAGTGTATATCATGGCAGAATATTTTCACAATACACTTGGCGCCACAGAAAATGAGCTATCCATTGATAATTATATTCACACCTATAGCGGGGAAAGCAAATCTCTGATGCAAAATTATATTTTTACTATGATGATGTTTGCCTTCAATGATTTTATTTCCGGAAGCGTGATGGGGTTTGGCAATTTAGATGATAATAGTTTTACAATTGTCCCCCAAATAGAATGGAGCATCCTTGAAAACACAACTGTCAGTGTATTCGTCGGGCAATCTTTTGGTGGAAACAATACTGAATTTGGTGTTCAGGATAGGTCTGTAAGGTTAAGAATGAGATCGTATTTTTAACACACTTCGAAGCAAGGAAAAAACTCAAATGAAAAACATACTCATACTTGGCGGTAGCGGAAACACAGGTGAGAAAATTGCCGGTTTGCTTTTGGAACACACCAACGTAAACATTGTATTAACCTCACGTAATGAAAAGAAACTTCAACAAACAGCAGAAATATTAAATCATCCAAATCGTGTAAGTTGGATTTCAGCAGATGCTTCTGATAAAAATTCATTAGTAAAAGTTTTTGCAGGAATGGATCTGCTAGTCTCTGCCGCATCAACAGCGAAGTTCACGGAAAGTGTAGCACAAGCATGTATTGAAGCTAAATGTGATTATTTGGACGTTCAATATTCGACAGAGAAAGTCCGTATACTGAAATCAATGAATGCTGAAATTGAGAAATCTGATTTATGTTTCATCAGCGAAGCAGGATTTCATCCGGGTTTACCATCAGCGTTGGTAAGATATGCCGACGCTCAATTAGACGAATTGGAGTCAGCCACCACAGCCGGAGCGATCAGCGCTGATTGGAGCGACACAACAATGACAGGTGCGACCAAAACGGAATTCATAAAGGAATTGAATGATTATGAGATGATGTTCCTGAAAAACGGAAACTGGAAAGTCCCGGGTTTTTGGTCAATGCGTGATTTTCCAGTCATCGATTTTGGAAACCCGGCCGGAAAAAAAATGTGTGTTCCGATGTTTTCCGAAGAACTACGTGATTTACCTCAACAGATACCCTCCTTGAAGAACACAGGTTTTTACATCGCCGGATTCGGCTGGTTTACGGATTATATTGTCATGCCGATTGTAATGCTTATGATGAAATTATTCCCAAATGTCATGGCAAAACCAATGGGCAATTTATTCGCCTGGGCATGGAAAATATCATCTAAACCGCCTTACTACACCATGCTGAAATTGGAAGCCCAAGGAAAAAACAACGGAGAAAAAGCATCGATTGAAACGACGTTGAGCCATGAAGATGGTTATGCTTTCACGGCAATTCCGGTTGTGGCGTGCTTGCTGCAATATTTAGACGGAACGATTAAAAAACCCGGTCTGCATTGGATGGGGCAACTGATTGAGCCGGTACGATTGATGGACGATATGGAAAAAATGGGAATTAAAATAAAA
>JACNKV010000051.1 GCA_014381855.1 Fidelibacterota bacterium
TTTTGGAGATAACAAGGCGAATATTTTCAGCATAGCCAGAAGCTACGGTTAAAAAAATATTCAACAACGTTATCGACTAAAATAGCAAGACTTGGTTGCACAAATTTCATGGTTGACATGACACTATTCGGGGTTTCCTGCCCGCCAGGTAGGTGGGTGTTTCGTTCAACCTTAGTCTTAGTCATTGTCACAATCCAATTTTTAATTTGCAATCCGGGTTAAATAAGCAATCATCCAAATGACCACTAAAATCATAACAGAAAGCCAAACGGCTGACCGGACTTTTCGTTTATGCGTCAATATCCGCCGGAATTTAATTTCCCGACTCATGCAGACATTCCGGTAAATACATACATAAACAGATTAACAAAAGGTTTCATCACCCACCAAAGCACAGGGACATGAAAAAAATAACCCAGCAAAATCGCACCAAAGAGAATCTTAGGTCCGTACATCTGTAAATTCATCACCAATTGCGGATTCTTACGCATCATCAATCCCGAAAATATCTGTGAACCGTCCAGTGGCGGTAACGGAATCATGTTGAAGACAGCTAACGTAATATTGATACGAACAAAGAAATACAACATCAATCCCATGGTATTATTTAAAAACCCCGCGTCGCCAAAAAAGCGGAGTAAAATACCTCCAATTAATCCAAGTACCAAATTTGCAGCCGGGCCGGCAAATGCCACCAGCATCATATCGGTTCTTGGGTTGTGTAAATTCCTGACATCAACAGGAACCGGTTTTGCCCACCCAAACCCAACAAAAAGGATCATTAACGATCCGAACGGATCTAGGTGCGCCAACGGATTGAGCGTCAAACGCCCTTGAAATGCCGCTGTACGATCCCCAAGACGATAGGCCATGTACGCATGAGAAAACTCATGGAACACCAACGCAAATAGGAGCGTCGGAATCAGTAAAAGCAGGACATCAACCGGAAGACGAAATAACATTATTTTGGCTTATGGTTATTGATTTTGGAGTGAATTGACTGTGTCAATTCTACATCGACGAATGAGACAGTGTCGATGAGTGGTGATGTGGTATTCATTCTTAATTCTTCAATGTTAATTTTCTACGCTCTCGGATGAAATGTACGGTGAACTTCCTTCAGATGTTCCCGATCTAAATGTGTGTATATTTGTGTAGTTGAAATATCCGCATGCCCAAGCATTTCTTGAACACTGCGAAGATCGGCTCCACCTTCCAACAAATGTGTTGCAAATGAATGTCGAAGTGTGTGTGGACTCACTTTTTTATTCACCTCCGCAGCCAATGTCCATTTCTTCAATAAAATATTCACCATCGCCCGTGTTAGCGGATTTCCGTTCCGGCTGATGAATACTTTTCCTGCGGCTTTTCCTTTACGAGATAAACCGGGTCTAACATATTTTAAATATGTATCTAAACTGTCTTTTGCCTGAGGACCCAATGGGACTAATCGTTCTTTCCCTCCTTTTCCGATTACGCGGATCATTTCTGAGTCCAATAATAAATCCTGTAATTTTAGGTCACAAAGTTCACTCACCCTCAAACCGGATGAATACAACATCTCCAACACGGCATGATCACGCTTCCCAAGGGATGTTCTTATATCAACAGCAGTAAGGATTTTATCAACTTCCTGAGCCGTTAATATATTCGGTAATTTCTGAGGAAGTTTTGGTGCCTCCAGCATGTGGGCAGGATTATGGCGGACATGTCCTTCATCTGATAAAAAAGCATGATAAGATCGAACAGACGAAAATGCTCGCGAAATACTTGCAGCAGCCAAATGCGCATCTTTTAACATTCGAAAATATCCTCTGATGTGTTTTTGCCGAACACCTTCGAGGTTCTTCACAGCCTCTTCTTCAGTTAGAAATGTGACATAGCGGTTTAAATCCCTGCGATAAGCTTGAATTGAATTTGCAGCTAAATTTTTTTCAACCCGAAGCATGGTATAATAATCTTTAAGAAATGTTTCCACAGAATTTTATCGATAAAGACGGAAAACTACACGCTCAATTCGTGCTCGATTATCTCGCACAAAATATGGCCGGCGGTTATATGCCCTTCTTGAATTCGTTGTGTGTCTTCCGAAGGAATGTTGATATTGTTGTCACCAAGCTCCTCCAGATGTCCGCCGGATCCACCGGTAAATGTAATAACACGCATCTCTAACTGATGCGCTGTTTTGGTCGCTTCAATCACGTTTTTTGAATGTCCGCTTGTTGAGATTGCAATCAGCACATCTCCTTTTTTTCCAAGGGCTTCTATCTGACGGGAGAACACCGTTAAAAAATCTGTGTCATTTGTCCATGCGGTAAGAAAACTGGTATCCGTCGTTAACGCGATCGATGCGAAAGGTTCACGGTTGTGGCTTCGCAATCCGCCCATCAATTCTGTCGATAAATGCTGCGCATCAGCGGCACTTCCGCCATTTCCACACCAAAGGATTTTATGTCCGTTTTTTATCGCATCTATACAAAGATTAGCCGCCATATCAATCTGCTCAGCACAGGCAGAAATCATCATTTTTTTTACATTTGAACTTTCGGTCAATTGCTCAGAAATTACGGATGTTCTGCTCACGACTGTTCCTTCCAATGGATAGCATCTGCAAAAGATTGCATTAGTTTTTCACTAGCTGATTCTTCAATAATTGATCCGGTTACAATAAACGATGCTCCTGCTTCGACGCGTTTCCGTGCTTCGTTTGGTGTGCGGATGCCGCCTCCGACAACAATGGGGACATCAACTTGATCCGCCACAATTTGAATCGTTTTCACATAAACGGGATTTTTGGCACCACTTCCCGCCTCGAGATAAATTAAACGCATTCCAAGATATTGTGCCGCGAGGGCATGGGCAACTGCAATATCCGGGCGGTCAGCCGGGATGGGTTGAGTTCCGCTCATAAATTCTACGGTCGTAGCAGCACCTCCATCCATCAAAATATATCCGGTTGGAATTGCTTCCAGTCCAAGGTCTTTGACTATAGGCGCAGATATAACTTGTTCACCAATCAAATACTGAGGGTTCCTGCCGGAAATCAGCGACATAAATAACAATGCATCCACATGGGCGTTCAATTGATTTGAACTGCCGGGGAAAAAGATGACCGGAACTTCAGCCAACTCTTTGATTTTCGCCATTCGGTCATGAAACTTCCCGTCCATCATTAGACTTCCACCGACAAATATTACATCCGCCCCGGAATGATTTACTGCCCGTACTTGCGCTTCAATATTGCCGTCATTTTTCCTATCCGGGTCAATGAGAACGATGTAGCCTGCTCCTTTGTTTTCAACGACCGACTGTAAGTATTGATATTGTAGCATAGAGTGATCAGTTAATTAATTTACCGTAGGTTTCTGGTGTTAAAAGATGAGATACGTCTTCGGTTTCGCGTAACGCTAATTTAATCAGCCAGCCATCGCCGTACGGATCTTGGTTCACCAGCTCCGGTGAGTCTTCCAACGCCGGATTCACTGCCGTAATTACTCCGGATATAGGGGTAAGCATATCTGCAACCGTTTTCACCGCTTCAATTGTACCGAAGACATCTTCCCGTTCAAATTCATCTTCTATCTCAGGGAATTCAACGAAAATAATATCCCCCAGCTCACTTTGAGCAAAATCGGTGATTCCAATCGTAGCAATTCCGTCATCAATTTTTACCCATTCATGGTCATTGGTGTACAACAAGTCATTTGGTAAATTCATTTTTGCGCCTTTCTCTCTTTCCTTCTCACTTCTCATTTCTCACTTCAGGTTTATACTCGAATGTTTCGAGAAAACTTGTATCAAATTCACCGGACTTAAATTTTTCATCTCTCATAATTGCTTGGTGATAAGGTATTGTGGTTTTCGGTCCTTCGATGATGCATTCTTCCAAGGCACGCTGCATACGATTTATCGCTCGTTCGCGGTTGCTGGCATGGACGATTAACTT
Organism: Fidelibacterota bacterium; assembly: GCA_014381855.1. Lineage (GTDB taxonomy): Bacteria > Fidelibacterota > Marinisomatia > Marinisomatales > JACNKV01 > JACNKV01. The sequence goes on from JACNKV010000051.1 coordinate 3,947, forward strand.
TCCAATCATGGAATCATAAAATGTCGGAATTTCATATCCTGCATACGAATGTGTATCGACTCTTACGCCTTTACCGCCCGGCATATGGAAACTGGTAATGAGTGCCGGCGACGGCATAAACTTCTTATCAGGATTTTCAGCATTGATTCTGCACTCAATTGAATGTCCACGTAGCCGCATATTTTCCAGATAGACAGGATATTTCTCTCCGGCATGCATTCGGATTTGTTGCTTAATCAAATCTGCTCCGGTTACCATCTCCGTGATAGGATGCTCAACTTGGATTCGGGTATTCATCTCCATAAAATAGAAATCTTTATTTTTATCTAACAGAAATTCTACCGTACCGACACCTATGTATCCGGCTTTTTTTGCACCCTTAATTGCTGCTTCACCCATCCGTTTTCTCAAATCGTCGTTCACAACAGCAGATGGTGATTCCTCAACAAGTTTTTGATGTCGGCGTTGAATGGAGCATTCACGCTCGCCGAGATGTGTGACATTTCCATAGGCATCGGCTAAAATTTGGATTTCAATATGGCGTGGATTCTCTACAAATTTTTCGAGGTACATATCTCCATTTCCGAATGCACTGAGAGATTCGGCGCTCGCCGTTTTATATGCCGACTCAATTTCTTCGGGAGCCTTTACCAAACGCATACCGCGGCCACCACCACCCGCAGATGCTTTCAGCATCACAGGATAACCGGCTTTATCAGCTAAAATTAATGCTTCTTCATACCCGGACAAAATACCGTCATTCCCCGGAATGACTGGGACGCCTACGGCTTTCATTGTTTCTTTTGCCTGTGCTTTATTTCCCATTGCATCGATAATTTCCGGAGATGGACCGATAAACGTAAAATCATTCTCAGTACATATTCGGGAGAATTCTGAACTTTCTGCCAAAAATCCATACCCGGGATGAATAGCATCTGCATTGGTGATCTCACCGGCTGCAATTATCCTCGGGATATTCAGATAGCTCTCACTTCCCGGTCCGGGGCCAATACAGACCGCTTCATCTGCAAACTTTACATGGAGCGAGAATTCATCTGCGGTAGAATACACAGCAACCGTTTTGATACCAAGTTCGTGGCATGCACGAATGATCCGTAAGGCAATCTCTCCTCGATTGGCAATGAGAATTTTTTTAAACATATGCACTCTAAACTGTCACGATGGCTCGATAAGAAAGAGAGGTTGATTATACTCAACGGCTGCACCATTTTGAATCAAAATCTTCTTAATAACGCCATTGGATTCGGCTTCAATTTCATTCATGATTTTCATCGCCTCAATGATGCAGAGCGTGTCTCCTTTTACGACTTGATCACCCTCTTTTATAAATGGATCAGACTCGGGAGACGACGCAGCATAAAATGTCCCCGGCATCGGAGATAACACTTTTTCAGACGCCTCACCCGGATTGGACTTTTCCGCAGAAACCACGGTTGGTGCTTCCGGTTGATCAGTCGGTGGTACGATATTCGTAATAGCAGGTGAACCATTCCCCCCTGCAACCACCGAAGGTGATTTTACGACACGAAACCGTCTTCCCCAAAACCGCACATCAATTTCGTTCACACTGCTGTTTTCCAACAGATAAATAATTTCCTTAATTTTATCCTGCCACATAGTTCCTCCTGATTTATTTTTTTGCCCGCTCGATGTATGCTCCAGTCCGAGTGTCAATCCTCAGAAAATCGCCAATCTCAATAAACAACGGAACATTCAGCGTAAATCCTGTTTCAACCGTCGCCGGTTTAGTTGCCCCTGTCGCTGTATTTCCTCTGACTCCGGGTTCGGTGTCAGTCACTTCAAGGTTCACATGCGCAGAGATGCGGACATCCAGCACCTCAGAACCGTCGAAAAGCAAATCTGCTTTCATTCCGGCGATGAGAAAATGTTGAGCATCTCCAACAACGGAGTCAAGGACATTGATTTGCTCATACGTGTCGTTATCCATGAAGATATAAAAATCGTCATCTTGATATAAGTATTGCATGGATTTTGCCTCCACACGAACATATTCAATTCTTGCTCCGGCGTTGAATGTTTCGTCTATAATTTTTCCGGTTTGGATATCTTTAAGTTTTGTGCGGACAAATGCCCCGCCCTTTCCGGGTTTGACATGCTGAAATTCCACCACCTTCATCCGTTTATTTTTATGGAGGAGAACTGCACCATTTCGTATATCTGCTGTTGTTGCCATGTTTTTTCCTTCGTTTTTAGCTTTGGAATTTAATAAAGGATGTCATCAGTTCAAATTTCTGAATGCACGAATCACATTTATTAATTT